>JBOFCW010000303.1:0-2970 GCA_051646395.1 Bacteroidales bacterium | reverse complement strand
CGCTCTTAGGTGCGGTAAAAGTGAGTCTGACACAAGTGAACGCCGGTACGCAACACAATGTCGTACCCGATCGATGTACGTTCGTTCTCGATGTACGTACCAACGAATGCTATACCAACGACGAAGCATTCCGTTTGCTCAGCCAGGTAGAGGGATGCACGCTCTCTGTACGTTCCTTCCGGCTCAATTCATCGAATCTGAGCACCGACCATCCGTTCGTTCGCCGCGCCGTGATGCTGGGCAAAACGCCATTCGGTTCGCCGACACTTTCTGATCAGGCTCTGATGAACTTCCCTTCGTTAAAAATGGGTCCCGGTGACTCTGCCCGCTCGCATACAGCAGACGAATTCATTTACACAGAAGAGATTCGTGAGGCTATCACGCTATATGTCAAACTACTCGATGGTTTGATACTTACCTGACAGGCAAATCATTCTAACAAGAGACCGGATAGAAAAAGCAATCATCGCTTTTCTATCCGGTCTTTTTATATGATAAGGGATCAATCCACCTGCGTCAGTTCTAGCACCATGCTGGCATATTCCCTGTCAAGTTGTAATTCGATACCTGTATTCATCAATAAATCACCGGTAAATACCCGGTCATGTTGTGGGCAGTAACCGGTATCAGTTGCTTTGTTCAGTTCTTTGATCCGGTATTTCTTTTCAGGATCAAGACCTGCCATACGTACCCGCGGAAGAATCTGGTTGACAAATTGCTCCATCTTGAAAGCAAAGAATACCGCCGAATTTTTATCTTCCGAAACATACATCAGCGAAGCCATACCTTTTTTATCATAAGGAGAAACCAGGCGATACTGATTGCCGGTTTGCACGATCGGACGAATCGTTTTGTAATCCGCAATCGCATTTTGAGAGAACGTTTTCTCTTCATCCGACATGTGTTTCGGTTGGATCTCCATTCCTAAACGCCCTGTCATTGCGACATCAAACCGGAACTTAAGCGGCAATACACGACCCGTCTGATGATTTTTTGCCGCACTTACATGCTGTGCCATCGCGATAGACGGGTAAAAGTAAGAAGTTCCCCACTGAATGAACAAACGTTGCAATGCATCGGTATTGTCGCTCACCCAAAACTCATCATAATAAGGCATTACCCCATAGCTTACACGGCCGCCGCCGCTTCCGCAAGCCTGCATAACGACATTCGGATATTTATTACGGATACGGCCAAGTACATTTTCCAGACCTCTGTGGTAGTCGATATAAATATGCGACTGCTTGTCGGCAGGCAAATAAGTCGAACCGTAATTAAGGATTTCCGTATTGGCGTCCCATTTGATATAAGCAACCTCGGGATGCTCTGTCAACAAGTTATCAACAACGCCGAAAACGAAATCCTGTACCTTGGGATTACAAAGATCGAGCGCGACCTGGTTACCTCCGCGGCCACCCCAATGAGGACGGTTTTTCGCCTGAAGAATCCAATCCGGATGTTTCTCGAACAATTCACTTTTTGTATTGACAAATTCCGGCTCAATCCAGATTCCGAATTTGATGCCATATTTCTTAGCCGTATCAGTAAGCCCTTTGATTCCATTCGGTAGCTTTTGCGTATCAACCACCCAGTCTCCCAGAGAAGTATGGTCCGTATCGCGTTTGTATTTGTCGCCGAACCAACCATCATCCATCACGAAAAGTTCGCCACCCATGTAAGCGATATCCTTCATCATGTTTTCCATCTCATCTTCGCGCACACCCATATAAACGCCTTCCCAGCTGTTAAGCAGGATATCACGGGGTTTATCACAACCGTACACTTTTCCTGCTCTGGCCCAGCGATGGAAGTTACGGCTCACACCACCCACTCCTTCTGTCGAATAAGAAAGAGCCAAAACCGGAGTTTTGAACGTCTCTTTCGGTTCAAGTTTATATTCGGATACTTCCTCATTCATCCCGGCAAAAATGCTGTGTATATTGCGGCCATAGGTATCGTCCATATCGATACGAATCTTCGTGCGTCCGGCCCAACAAAGGGCTGCTCCGATTACACGACCGGTATTTTCCTGAGGTTTGCCGTCGAGCGAAAACATCACTTCCGAATGATCTCCGAGACCGTTACGATTTCCGTCCATGTTTTTGATCACCTTCATCCCCGAAACAAGCGGTTCACTTTCGATCTGAGTCTCAGCACCCCAATGACCATGAAGAGAAGATACCCAAACATCACCGCGACGGATCAAGAAGTGTCCCGAATCAAAACGTTTCAGCACAACGGCTTTCTTCTCTTTGTGGCTGATTTCTACCCAAGTTTCGAGCATATCGATCTTGTTGAATGCCTTATAAAACATTTTAACGGTAAAAGGATAAACACGATCTTTCATCGTGATTATCGAGAGCTGAGCCTCATCCCCCGGAATCTGTTCAACCTGGTCTACAACCATATCCAGCGTCTGATTACCATCTGCATGTACGGCTTGCAGAGCGGTGATTTCATAAGAAGAAGTACCGAAAACCGGATACGCCGGACGATAAAACATGCTTCTTGCATCATATAGCTGCTGGATTTGCTCATGTTGTATTTTATCGCCAAAATAACTAAAACGTAGCTGTTCGCCCGGAGCCGCACTCAAAACGACAGACATATTCGGCGTCGAAATCAATACATCCCCGTCCCACGCCCGGACGGTCGTACTAAAAAACAAAAAGCAAATAAGCGAAAGGAAGATATTCTTCATAATCAATTATTATTAAACACAATAGGTAATGCCGAGTGATGACAGCAACGCATCGGTTATCATCACTCAGCAATTAATTAATTTATATACATTTAGTTGACAGGCTCCCCATCGACACTGATCAGTTGCTTGACAAACAGTTCAGCTCCATTGGCAAGTGTCGGTCCGCGATAAGACTCAACCAGCTTTACTTTTAGCAAATGACCTTTGACCCGTTGTCCTACGATTTCGTCCGAAACAGAACTCCATTGCACGCCCGGAATCTGCTC
>JBOFCW010000286.1:0-2350 GCA_051646395.1 Bacteroidales bacterium | reverse complement strand
ACAGTTCAAAAGTATGCCTTATCGACCAACCTTTTGATAAGAATAAACCATACGAATTCGCTACAAGATGCTTTTTTTACACCTATTTTACCACTACAAGGGATTTTGTGTTTTGTGTAATAGTTTGATTATTATGTGTTTGTGGTTTTAGGGTTTGGAAGTGAGTGCGATGAAGAAAAACAGCTACGGCCGCATTCTTTACGGGTGCGGCCGTCGCTGTTTTTTGGTCTTATTTAAACTTTATTCAATCGATTCAATCCCCCTCCGATCGAGTTTTTCATGAATCTTTCGCATACTTTTTTGTATCTGATAACGGTACACACAGCATGCGGTAAAGAAATAAAACAACACCAGTCCCCATTCGATGAGGTAGTAATTTTTTATTTCACTCAATGTGGCGCCGCACGAATTGATCTGTACGAAACCCTGTATCGCAGTGGTCGATGGAAACAGCCGCGCTACGTATTGCCATCCTTCAGGAATCGAGGCCCAGGGCCATGAGATCCCCGACATGAATAAGAGCGGAATCGACATGAAGACGAAAAACAACAACGGAATTTCGCGTCCGCGGATGATGCATGAAAGCGTTAACCCCAGGAATATCGAGGCCAGCAGGAAGGGCGCGATGAAAAGACTCAGGTCCAGTATTTGCCCCATACGCGGGAAATTGAATATTTCCGGCACTGCGATCATCGTCCAGAAAGAGGTGATGATCGAAATGGTCAGATAACACAATGCTTTTCCGATGATGATACGAAACGTTCCGAAATAATGGTGATTCAGCGGAACCAGTTCGTGATTTCTGTTTCGCTCACGCTGCGTGCCGGCAAGTAAACCGATGGCCAGCAGAAGCGACTGCTGGATCACGAGTACTTCTACAGCTGGCATGATAAAAGAAGCGAAACCCTGAGCCGGATTATACAACGAAACAGAAGCGCTTTTTACCGGACTGACAGCCATCGATTGTTGCTTCATCGTAGCCCCGACCAATCCTTCCTCCTGGAGCAGTTGATTGAAAGCTCCCGTAACGTCGGTTCCTGCTACGAGGATATTCCTGTAAAACAACAATGAGTTCATATCACAATAGAGTGTGAGATTCGATTGCTCACCGCGATAAATGTTTTTTTCAAAATCGCGATCGAATGATAAAATCGCGAATGCCTTTCCGGCAGCTGTCAATCCTTTTGCTTCTTCCATGTCGGCGGCATACGATACGATGCCTACCTGACTTGTCGCATCGAGCATCCGGCAATATTTGCGGCTCAGCGTGGTTCGGGAATTATCCACCACTACCACCGGAATATCGCGCGGCGTTTCCGGATTGTAGATAAGACCGTAAAGAATCGGATACATCGCCGGAAGAAGAAACAAAAAGATCATTGCCCCTCCATCTTTGAAGATCGTTTTGAATTCCTGTTTCCAAACGTAAGCGGCATCCAGAAATCCCTGACGTATGGTTCCTGTTAGAGAATCTTTATTCATGTACGTTACGGTTTATATATTTGTTGATAAAGGGCTTTTTTCAGCCGGGGCATCACCAGCAGCGGCAAGATCAGAAACAGAACAAACGACAGGTAATTGCCAAGGCTGTACCAAAGGGGCAGACCGTTGAGGGCCTGATCGCCGTAAATCCGGAAATAATGCCGTGCCGGATAAAGATCCGACAGGTATTGAAACGGCGTATACATCGCCATTACCGGGAAAGAGAATCCTACCAGGGAAAAACCGATCACACCGAAAAGGCTGGCGAAACTGAGTCCCAGTCGTAGCGACGGAAGGCAACCGATCATGAACACACCCATGGCCTGACATGAAATCACAAAAAGGATCATGGCGATGAGCATCCGGAAAATACCGTTTTGGATCGGGAAATGCAAATAACCGTACAGGTAGATCTGCAGCAGAAAGCCCAACAAACAAAACAAAATAGTTTGTGGCAGCAGTTTCCCAAGAATCAGCCTTAACATCGAACCATTGCTTCTCACCAGCAATCGACGCGAAGTACCCTCTTTGATCTCGATGCCGATGGCGAACACCGTCATCAGGAAAATCATCAATTCGAGCAATACCGGCAGGAGTACATTATTCATGTAAATCGAGTAATTGATCCACGGATTCCCGATCGGATTGGTATTGAGCAGCACCGGTTGCAGTTGAGGTGCGATCTCTTCGGGCGATTTTCCTTTGGCCAGCATCATTGAGCGGACGACCGAGCCATTGGCAAGAGCCGCAGACATCTTCAGGGCTTTGAAGGTGAACATCCCCGCCACGAAGTAGGCATCGTTCGAAAAGAAAGCCAGCTCGGGTTGTCTTCCGCCAAGCGTTTTCGCTTCAAAACCTTCCGGTATCA
>JBOFCW010000056.1:0-2594 GCA_051646395.1 Bacteroidales bacterium | reverse complement strand
AAGAGCGCATGATTTCTCCTGAAGGCACTTATCCTGTAATCGGCAGGTCTGTACCGTATCGTTTTGGAGCTTTTCATGCACTCTCACAAGCGGCTTATTTGAAGATATTGGCTTTTGATATTGCACCCCAGCAAGTTCGTTCAGCTCTTACAGCCGTTATCACCCGGCAAATCGGACAGAAGGATACGTTCGATACAAACGGATGGCTCACTTTGGGGTTCTGTGGTCATCAACCGGAATTGGCTGAATATTATCTTTCTACGGGCAGTTTGTATTTGTGTTCTGTTGTTTTTTTACCATTGGGATTGCTTCCAAGTGATGATTTTTGGTCAAAACCTTCAATGGACTGGTCCAGTAAGAAAGTTTGGGAAGGTAAACAAATCAGGATTGACGAATCGATAAAAGAATAAAAGATTGACATCTTTTTTATCAATCAATTTGACCGATACCAAATGCAACTATCCTCAATTGTTCTGCCTTTCCATTGAGACTTTACACATATTTTGTTTTCTCCCTTTTCGAGATAGATATTATTCCATTCGAGAATCCCATCCGGAGAGGTTTTTCGTTTCCCAAAACTTTTGTTGTTAATGAAAAGTTCGCCTTGTTTCATATTGCAAAATGCACGAATGTTACAGATGTTATTCTTTCTGACGTTATTCCTTTTTTCAGAAATGTGAAGTACCGGAACTTCTTTATTCCAGTTTGCTTTGTAAAAGAAGAATGCGTCTTTTTTTTCTTTTCTATCGAAACTTACCAACCCCTTATCATTAATTCCCGATCGATCCCCCTCTCTGCGATGAGATGCCCCGAAATCGAACATATTCCATATGAATGATCCCCATACGAAAGGTCTTTTATTAATTTGTTCCCAATTTTTTTCGTGATAGTAAGTTTGCCAGTTTTCAGGATGCCACCAACTGAGTGGTTTTGTTTTAATCAGCGAATCTTGTTGATGATAAATACTGCCTCCGGCCCCATACTCACTGATTGCAATGCGGAAACCTGGATTTTGAGAATGGATATCGTCTAGGAAATTACCTAAATCATGCGGAAGACCACCGTACCATCCGTCATAGCGATTCCAGGCTATCAAATCTGTTATCGTGTTTATCTCGCCATATTGGTTGGACGCAGAGGTTGTCAGTCGCAAAGGGTCTTCCTGATGTGCGAGTTGGTTGAGCTCCCGTATGTAGTCACACGGATTATCTCCGTTTTCCTTTAATTCATTAAATAATCCCCAAAAACAGATTGCTGGATGATTGTAGTTTTGTCGGATCAACTCCTTCAATTGTTGCTTGCCGTTTTCTTTGAATCTTTCACTATCGACGAATCCTTTATCTGCATATCCACCAGGCCCTACGAAGGGGATTTCAGTCCACACAATAATTCCGGCTTTGTCGAGAGATTCATAAACATAAGCCGGATAGGGATAATGGGCCAAACGAATGGAATTGGCTCCCATCTCCCGAATCAGGTTAATGTCTTGATCAAAGTGTTCATTTCTCAAAGCACTTCCTATTTCAGCTCTATCATGATGACAACATACTCCTCTCAAATCGTAAGGTTGATTATTTAAAAAGAAACCCGAGTCTGGATGGACTTTAAAAGTTCGTATTCCAAATTGATGATTGATTGAATCTTTGAGAATGGAGTTCTCATATAATGAGAATTCAGCACTGTAACAATAGGGATCTTTCGTTCCATTCCATAGGTGGGGATTTGAAACGGTTAAGTTCATATCTGTTTCAAAAAAATCATTGTTGGCCGGGATTGTTATTGTTTTTTTTTCGGTGCAAACCGAGTGATTCATTTCATTTTTTATTTTGACCAGAATTTCAGCTTCGGTATCGACTGATTCGCGATTTGATAGAATTATTTTCGAATGGATTTTAGCCTTGTTTTTTGAGACTTCATTTGTTTGTATATAAATACCCGATGAGCCGTGGTCGAGGGGTGAAAAGCAAATTTTATCTGTAATTATCATTGATACATCCCGGTATATTCCTCCATATATGTTGAAATCTCCAACTAAAGGCATAACTTCCAATTGGGGTGAATTATTTACTTTAATCATCAATGAATTTTTAGCATTTGGTATAAAGTTATCCGTTAACTCGAAAATAAAAGCCGTATATCCGCCACGGTGTTCGCCAATATATTTTCCATTTAAAAACAATGTTGCAATGGTGTTTACTCCATTGAATTTAATGAAAATGCGCTTGTTCTTCAATTCTGGATATATTTCCAGTTCCTTTTCATAAACGCCTATTCCTCTGTAATAATCCATTCTACCTGACAAAGCGTCGGCGTTATTCCATGTATGTGGTAAATTGACAGTCTCTCCTTTTTTCTGTGCGTAATTATATGAAAAACGAAAGGTCCAGTTTTCATTCAAAGGAATGATTTCGCGGTTGGCAAACAGGGATTGGATGGAGAGAGAAATAAATAAAAATAGGAAGATTTTTTTCATGGGAATAGTTCGATAGGGTTCTTTTTTTTATGGTTTCGAAATAAGTGATTTTTAAACAAATATCAAAACTAAATTAAAAATAAAGATGTTTGCAACCGGGAAACCACCTGAATGCATCGAC
>JBOFCW010000259.1:0-5696 GCA_051646395.1 Bacteroidales bacterium | reverse complement strand
GGAATCAAAAGTTCTTCCGATGAGGCATCGCGTGGCGTTACGCGTGTTTGTATCTCTTTTATCATAGTTGTTTTTGGTTTTTGTTTATCCGAAGAGCTGACGAAAAGCTTCATCTACCTTGCGGACAGGAAAAATCTCTATATTGAGTTTTGAGGTATCAAATCCTTTCAGGTTCAGGTTTGGAACGATGATCTTGGTAAAGCCCAGTTTTTCAGCCTCCAGTATACGTTGTTCGATACGACTGATCGGGCGGATTTCTCCCGATAGCCCTACTTCTCCGGCCAAGCAGATGCTGGTTTCTATCGCCAAATCCATGTTTGAGGAGAGTATGGCGCTGATTACAGCCAAATCCATTGCGGGGTCGTTCACTTTCAGACCTCCCGCGATATTCAGGAATACGTCTTTTTGAGCAAGTTTGAAGCCGACTCTTTTTTCGAGAACTGCCAGTAGCATGTTCATACGACGAATATCGAATCCGGTAGCCGAACGCATCGGGGTACCGTAAGCTGCAGTACTTACCAAAGCCTGGGTTTCGATCAAAAACGGACGCATGCCCTCAATGGCAGCAGCTATGGCTACTCCGCTAAGTCCTTCGTGGTTTTGCGAAAGCAATAGCTCGGAAGGATTGCTCACTTCGCGCAGACCGTTTTGTCGCATTTCGTAAATTCCCATTTCCGCTGTACTGCCAAAACGGTTTTTGATAGAACGCAGAATTCTGTACATGTAATGCTGGTCACCTTCAAATTGCAAAACAGCATCGACGATGTGTTCAAGAACTTTCGGACCGGCGATACTACCTTCTTTATTGATGTGCCCGATCAGGATTACAGGCGTACCCGATTCTTTTGCGAACTTCAATATGCGGGCGGCACATTCGCGCACTTGTCCGACGCTACCGGCCGAGGAGTCGATCTCGTCAGTCGCAATCGTCTGGATCGAGTCGATGATAACCACATCGGGTTGGGTGTTGCGGATGTGAACGAAAATCTCCTGCAGCGAAGTCTCGCATACGATGTAACAATCCGGATTGTCAAAACCGAGTCTTTCGGCCCGGAGTTTGAGTTGTTTGGCACTTTCCTCCCCGGAAACATAAAGCGTACGTTTTCCCTGCAATTGTAGTACGGTTTGCAGAATCAGTGTGGATTTTCCGATGCCCGGATCTCCTCCCAGCAACACCATCGACCCGGGAACCAATCCGCCTCCGAGGACTCGGTTGAGCTCATCGTTGCTCATGTCTATCCGGGGTTCTTCAGAGGTGATAATTTCATGAAGTTTCATGGGTTTGCTTTTGGGCATAGGTTCGCCCGTATAGCTGGCCTTAGTTGCGGATGATTTGCTGACCACCTCTTCGACAAACGTGTTCCATTCTCCGCAGGCAGGACATTTGCCCTGCCATTTCGGAGATTCGTTACCACAATTGCTGCAAAAAAATACGCTTTTTGTTTTTGCCATTATTTGATTACGTTCAGTTCTTTACCTACTTTGATAAATGCGTTGATGGCTTTCTCAAGATGAGCTCTTTCATGTGCGGCAGAAAGCTGTACGCGGATGCGGGCCTGGTCTTTCGGAACCACCGGATAGTAAAAGCCTGTCACATAGATGCCTTCCTGAAGCATACGGTTGGCAAAATCTTGAGATAATTTGGCATCATATAACATAACGGCGCAGATAGCCGATTGAGTCGGTTTGATATCAAAGCCGGCTTCAAGCATTTTTTCGCGGAAGTATTTTACGTTTTCTTGTTGTTTGTCGTGAAGCTCATCGCTTTCTTTCAGCATTTTGAATACTTCGATGCTTGCTCCCACTACTGCAGGTGGGATCGAGTTAGAGAAAAGATAAGGACGAGAGCGCTGACGCAACAAGTCGATGATTTCCTTACGTCCGGTTGTGAACCCTCCGATCGCACCTCCGAAGGCTTTACCCAGCGTACCTGTGTAGATATCGATTTTACCATATATGTTGAACTGCTCGCTTACACCGCGGCCTGTTGCACCTACTACGCCGGCAGAGTGACATTCGTCGACCATTACCAGTGCGTCATATTTTTCGGCTAACTGACAGATCTGATCCATCGGCGCTACATTGCCATCCATCGAAAATACCCCGTCGGTAACAATGATGCGGAAACGTTGTTCTTGTGCTTCCTGAAGACATTTTTCCAACTCGACCATATTCGCGTTAGCATAACGATAACGTTTCGCTTTACAAAGACGCACACCATCAATGATAGATGCATGGTTAAGAGAGTCGGAAATGATCGCGTCCTGATCCGTGAACATCGGTTCGAAAACTCCGCCATTCGCATCAAAGCAGGCAGCATAAAGAATCGTATCTTCCGTTTGGAAATAATCGGAAATAGCCGCTTCGAGTTCTTTGTGCAGGTCTTGTGTTCCACAAATGAAACGAACTGAAGACATTCCGTATCCATGTGTATCCATGGCTTTTTGTGCTGCTTTTACCACACGCGGATGG
This sequence comes from Bacteroidales bacterium, assembly GCA_051646395.1. Taxonomy (GTDB): domain Bacteria; phylum Bacteroidota; class Bacteroidia; order Bacteroidales; family JAUNSR01; genus JAUNSR01. The sequence continues at coordinate 3,224 of JBOFCW010000259.1, read as the reverse complement.
TCAGAAAGACCCAGATAGTTGTTCGCACAAAAATTTAATACGGTTTCACCCGTCGCAAGCGTGATTTCAGCACGTTGAGGCGATGTGATGATTCTTTCTTTTTTGTATAAGCCCGCTTCTTCGATCGCTTGTAGTTCCCGGGTTAGGAATTGTTTGATTTCTCCGTACATTTTCTTTGAATTGAATTTTATGGGATAAATATTTTTAATAAATAGAAGTTTAGGTAAAACCGTTACCGAAAATCTTTTATTTGAATGGATTTCAGCCGGATTCAACGACTTACAAATTTCCGTATTTTTTTTTAATGGAGTGGGAATTTTTGAGATAAAATAAACATCCACGTCATTTTGAACATTTATCTTTGCCCCGAATTTATAACTTTTAAAGTGATATGAAAAATGTATTGGTGATCGGATCTACCGGACAGATCGGTTCCGAGTTAACAATGGAGTTGCGAAAACGGATTCCTGGCGGAAATATTGTAGCAGGCTACGTAGCCGGGGCTGAGCCGAAAGGAAGACTACTGGAAAGCGGTCCTGCGGAGCTATGTGATGTTACGAATGCTTCACAGATTGCCGAAATCGTTGATAAATATCAGATTGATACAATCTATAATCTGGCAGCATTATTGTCGGCTGTAGCTGAAGCTAAGCCTCTTTTGGCCTGGAATATCCAGATGAACGGATTATTGAATATTCTTGAAATCGCCCGCGAGAAAAAATGTGCCGTTTTCACCCCTAGTTCAATCGGGGCGTTCGGTCCGAACACGCCGCATGTGAATACGCCTCAGGACACGATCCAACGACCGCAAACGATGTATGGTGTGACGAAGGTGTCTTGTGAATTGTTGAGCGATTATTATTTCCATAAATATGGTGTGGATACGCGTTCGGTTCGTTTCCCGGGATTGATTTCGAATGTGACACTACCGGGTGGAGGTACAACTGATTATGCTGTTGATATTTTTTATGCTGCGGTAGAAAGGCGTGATTTCACATGTCCGATTCAGGCGGGTACATTTATGGATATGATGTATATGCCGGATGCTTTGAAAGCAGCTATAGACATTATGGATGCAGACCCTGCGAAACTGATTCACCGCAATTCATTTAATGTGACGGCGATGAGTTTCGATCCTGAAATGATCCGCAAAGAGATTTTAAAACATATTCCTGATTTCAAAATGCATTATGAATTTGATCCGGTACGTCAGGCTATCGCCGATTCATGGCCTGATTCGATGGATGACAGTTGTGCTCGCCTGGAGTGGGGCTGGAAACCGGAATTCGATTTGTCTGCAATGACAATAGATATGATTGATGCTTTGAAAAAGAAATTCAACAAATAACACAAAAAAAAGGCGTAAGAACCACCAGTTCCTACGCCTTTTTTTTGTGTTATTTATCTTTTTTTCCGGCGATCAGAGCGCGGCGTACATCGATACGTTCGATTTCAACACCTTCCGATGGCAACCAGATTTTGATGTTGTGATTTTTTCCTTTCAGAAAGTTTGCGTGGAAACTTGCTTTAACCGTGTTGTTAAGTACTTTCTGTTTGATTTCAAGTTCCTGAGCGTCCTGTAGGTCCATTCCGACAAGAATACGTGGATTATCCGGTAATTTATCTTTCTCGACGCGGTAGTGAATCGTCAGATTGTACTTGCCACCTCCTGTTTTTGAGGCGATCTTGTATTCCATGTATGGCCAAAGTGCTTTTCCGCCGTTGGCTTCTCCTTTTTTATTATAACTGGATCCTTTACCGTGTACATATTCTTTTCCTTTAACCGTCTTGCTTTCGATAAAACGGGAGTTGTGATGTTCGGTAGCATCAATCTTTGCATGATAATTTTCCATTTCATGCTTATCGTCATTGGCAAACACAAGAGATGAAACGCTGATGCAAACAGCGGTGATCAGAAGTGAAATTTTTCTCATTTTTAAGTTCTGGTTAATTCCTGGCTGCCGGAAAATATTCGCATACCGTCGGTATGGTAAATAGCAGTCGGAATAATTAACATAATAGGTTTTATTCGAGGGTGCAAAGAAAGCTAACCTAAAGCACTTTTGCAATTTAAAAAAATGAAATCGCCATAACTCTCCTAAAGTTGATACACCCAGCATAAGGTATATCTATTCGATGATATACACCTTCATCACCACATCTTCGTATGGGCGGTCATAGCCGTTGGTCGGAATGGATGAAATTTTCTCAATCACCTCGAGACCTTCGATCACTTCGCCGAAAATGGTATACTCGTCTTTCAGATGAAGCGAACCGCCGATGCTCGTATACGCTTCCCTTTCTTCAGGAGTGAAGGTCAGGCTACCCGGTGTGGCACGTGTAAGCGAGTCAAGCCGCTGGTTAAAAGCGCGTACCTGCTTGTTGTATTCGCGCGGATCGGTGCGTTTGAGCGAATCGAGCAATGGTTTGACAGGAGGTAATATTTTATTTCTTATTTCTTTCTTGATGGGTACGTTTTTTACCAGTTCAAGCGTGTCGAGCTGCCCGTTGGTATAGGGGCGTCCTTCGACGATAAAGAACATCGACATATCAGAGTCTTTGTCCGGATTGAATTTAACATCGCGTCGGGGACAACCTACTGCGCCTTTTTTCGGGATATTCGCTGATCGTAGCTCATTCGGGATTTCCATGGTTCTGTCGCCGTCGCCCACGCGGCTTCCCGGTTTGACTCCCCGAGAGTCTTGCGATCCTCCCTGAATGATAAACTGCTGGATAACTCGTCCGAAAAGGGTATCGTCATAATATCCTTTGCGTGCCAGATTCAGGAAATAATCGCGATGACGCGGCGTATTATTATATAGCTTCACTTTCATATCTCCTTTATTCGTGGAGATAAGAACGATGTGTTCTTTTTCCTGCGCGAAGCTTCTCAGGCAGGCGCAGCAGATCATCAACAGCAGTATGCAGGTTCTCATTTGTAGATAGTTTGCCGGCAAAGGTAAATTTTTTTCATTTTTCTGCAACCATTTGCCCAGGTCGTTGCGTCTAATACCATGAAAGCGCTTCAGTATAAATTAAACAGATTATTAAAATTAAAAAATATACGAGTATGTTACGAGTTAAATTTATTGCATTTACGATTATTTCGTTATTGGGTTCTTTATGCTGCATGGGGCAGGAGATAGCTGCTATCGATTCGGTTCGTATAGCAGGTGGCTTGCCTGCTCAGGAAGTGATAAAAGTGGTTGAACATGTGAAAGAGC
>JBOFCW010000249.1:0-4535 GCA_051646395.1 Bacteroidales bacterium | reverse complement strand
AGATTGGCAAGATAAAGGCCCGGAGCTTCTTTGAGAGCTTTTTTGGCGGTACTCATCATTCCCCCTGCCTGAAAAGGAGCTTTAACGGGACTAATAGCAATATCATAGGCCGTGAACATCGACTGCAATGCGAGCACGCGAGGATCATCGGGGGCCGTATCTTTAAGTTTTTTAAAAATGGAATTGGCTTTTTTACTCCAATCAGATGCCTGATCTTTCTTTTTTACGTCGAGCAAATGTCCTATGTAACCATAGTAACCTGTCATCACAAGAATTTTATCATCTAATGTACCCGATGGCGAAAAAGCTTTCTGCTGCATTGCCAACAGATTATCAGGCCATTTACTAAAATTGCGTGCCGCATAGGAATCGTATGAAAACAGATTCCAATTTCCAACTGAAAAAACGAATGTACTGGTAGAGTAAATTGCGGAGGCTGTTGCTGACATAGCTGCTGATAAGGATATCAGACAAAATAATCCTGTAAGAAAACGAGTAATAAATTTCATAAGTACCAAATCAATAATCTGTCGAAATTAAGGAAATTCCACATCGGAGCTTCCTTTTTCCGATATAAATTCAATCAAAAAAGAGGATTTCGAACAAGGTGTTGTTATTCTGCATGGGAAACCCTGGCGCGGGGTGCGCCAAGTAACTGATGAATCTTCTCATCGAGCATATCGGGGCGAACGCCTTTGGCAGCGATATCGCCCTGCGGACTGATAAGAATGGTATAAGGCAATGTCTGGATTCCATAAATCAATGCCGCTTCGCAGTCCCAGCCTTTCAGATCGGAAAGCTGACGCCACGGTAGCTGTAACCGTTCGATGGCCTCGAGCCATTCCTGCCGGTTATAATCCAGGGATATACCGATTATTTCAAGTTTATCTTTGCCATATTCTTCATAAACCGTTTTCAAAAAAGGATTTTGCTCCTCACAAGGCAAACACCAGGATGCCCAGAAGTCAAGCAAAACCCATTTATCGTGATTTAACAGGGAACTCAAAGAAACCGCTTGTCCATCCGCATCAGTCATTAAAAAATCGACATAAGGGCTTCCTATAGCGACTTTCTTTTCCCGACGCATGTGCTCCTCGACAATGTCTACGCCATGTATGGTACGAAAATCGGGACCGGCAACATGGAGAATGGTTTCTATTTGATTGGCTGTAAGATCCGGGTAAGACTGTAAAAATACAAGTCCACCGGCTACGGTATTGCTGTTTACTAAAATAAAATCATATGAAATCTGATTAATTTCTTCTCTTATCGAATCATACCAATCCTGGAAAGCGGTCTGTACCGAATCATTCAACCCCGGCGATTGCGAAATGAATTTATATTGCGAAAGCAAGTCATTCATACGCTCGTTATAATAGTATTTCTGGCGGAAGTAATCATGGAGACGGTCGTTTTGTTCGGTACCGGAAATGTATGAAACCGTATCGATGACGGCCTGCATATAACCCGACTGAAGTACAAAAACAAGTGGAGAAAGTTTGCCCTCTCCTTCCTGCTGGAAAGTAAGTTCCCGAATCTCAGGACGCTCTTGAATGCCCTTGAATACAAATCTGGCGTTCTTAATCCTGACACTGTCTAACGTCACCAGATTGTTCCCTTCAATTGCCTGTAGATAGATAAAATGACCGTCGAGCGAATTGTCTTTAACTGTTCCTTCTATCTGGTAATTGGTATTCGGAGAGCATCCCCAACAAAACAAAAAAATTAAAAACGTATAATGAAGCAGCGTCCTCATTTGCTATTATTTAGATTGTGCAATATTTTGAAAATACTATAACATCTCTAAATTTCATTTTGTTTGCTTTGGGAGAGAAGTTAAGCGTTAAACTTCTTCTTTCCGAAACCCCCATATCATTATCCCGGATTTTTATTTGTATAACTTCGGTTGGATATCTAAACTTTGAGTGAGTTATGATGATTATATCTTTCAATCGTTATGACAAAAAAAATAGTATAAAAAAAGGGCTGACTCCAAAGAATCAACCCTTAATCAATCTATTATCAGCAAATATTATTTCACTTCTTCGAAGTCAACATCTGTTACACCACCATTGTCTTCAGGAGCAGCACCACCTGGCTGAGGGCCTGCTTGTGCACCCTGCTGAGCACCGTAGATATCCTGAGCGGCAGCCTGTAGAACTGTATTCAATTCTGCAGTAGCAGCGTCGATAGCTGCTACATCCTGAGCTTTATGCGCTTCTTTCAGTTTATTCAAAGCTGATTCGATAGAAGCTTTCTTATCTGCAGGAATCTTATCACCGATTTCAGACAGCTGTTTTTCAGTCTGGAAGATCATGCTGTCGGCATGGTTCAATTTGTCGATTTTTTCTTTTTCCTGTTTGTCAGATTCTGCATTGGCTGCAGCTTCTTCCTTCATGCGTTTGATTTCTGTTTCTGTCAAACCGCTTGAAGCTTCGATACGGATGCTCTGTTCTTTGCCTGTACCTTTATCTTTAGCAGATACGTGAAGGATACCGTTAGCATCGATATCGAATGTTACTTCGATCTGAGGCACACCGCGCTGAGCAGAAGGAATACCATCCAGGTGGAAGCGACCGATTGTTTTGTTGTCTTTCGCCATCGGACGTTCTCCCTGCAATACATGAATTTCAACTGAAGGCTGGTTGTCTACCGCTGTTGAGAAAGTTTCAGATTTGCGTGTAGGGATCGTTGTATTCGAAGCGATCAACGTAGTCATTACACCACCCAAAGTTTCGATACCCAATGAAAGAGGCGTTACGTCAAGCAACAATACATCTTTCACATCACCACTCAATACAGCACCCTGGATAGCAGCACCCAAAGCAACAACCTCATCCGGATTCACGTTTTTAGAAGGAGCTTTTCCGAAGAATTTCTCAACTTCCGCCTGAACAGCAGGGATACGTGTTGATCCACCCACAAGGATAACTTCGTCGATCTGAGAAGCCGAAAGACCTGCATTTTTCAAAGCAGTACGGCATGGCTCGATCGTAGCTTTGATCAAAGAGTCTGCCAATTGCTCGAATTTAGCACGGGTAAGAGTAACTACCAAGTGTTTTGGAATACCGTTTACCGGCATGATATATGGCAGGTTGATTTCTGTTGATGTTGTAGAAGAAAGCTCGATTTTAGCTTTTTCAGCGGCTTCTTTCAAACGCTGAAGCGCCATCGGATCTTTACGAAGGTCAAGACCTTCATTTTTCTGGAATTCTTCAGCCAACCAGTCAACGATTACGTGGTCGAAGTCGTCACCACCCAGGTGAGTATCACCATCGGTTGATTTTACTTCGAATACACCGTCGCCCAGTTCAAGGACAGAGATATCGAATGTACCACCACCAAGGTCGAATACAGCGATCTTCATATCTTTTGTTGTTTTGTCAAGACCGTAAGCCAGCGCAGCGGCTGTAGGCTCATTTACGATACGACGAACAACAAGACCAGCAATTTCACCAGCTTCTTTTGTAGCCTGACGCTGAGCATCATTGAAATAAGCAGGAACAGTGATTACCGCTTCCGTAACTTCCTGACCCAGATAATCTTCAGCTGTTTTCTTCATTTTTTGAAGAATCATGGCTGAAATTTCCTGTGGTGAATAAGTACGACCTTCAACATCTACGCGAGGTTGATTCGCTTCATTACATACCACTGCATAAGGAACACGTGGAATTTCGTTCTTCACCTGATCACAATTTTCACCCATAAAGCGTTTAATAGAGAAAATTGTTCTCGTCGGATTAGTTACTGCCTGACGTTTGGCCGGCTCACCAACGCGACGTTCTCCACCGTCAACAAAAGCAACGATAGAAGGTGTAGTCGGACGACCTTCCGCATTATTAATAACGACTGGAGTATTACCCTCCATAACAGCAACACAAGAGTTGGTTGTACCTAAGTCAATACCAATAATCTTTCCCATTGTAATATAATTTTTAGTTTAATATTTTACTTCCTATTTATAACAGACGCACTTTTCATTTGGTTTATGTTTTATGCGTTCGTAAGATTATTTACAAATCGCGTGCCATTTTTTATAACATAAGAAAAAATATTTTTTGTCAGTTTTGATCGAAAAAAGTGGGAAGGATGTCAGAATGATGCTGACAGATTGACGGAAAAATAGCTTAAACAGGGTTTTGATGTGTTTCAGAATAAAAAAGAGGTTGCCCGATAAAGGACAACCGCTGCATATAAATATTTCTATTTGTTATTGAACGGAAACGATCAACGGGTTACGAACCTGTTTGGCAAAATTGATCACATAGTTGTTCCAGTCTTCTTCCGTAGGGAATCCACCTTTGCTCCAGCCCCCGCCTGAGTAATAGGTTAAACCGCGACCTGCACTATATGATGGCTGATAATCCATGACAGCGACCATTTGTTTTTGAACGATTTTTGTTTCGATCAAAGGAACATCGGAAACGAAGCCCAGATAGATGGTTCCATTTTTCTCATGAGCAGGTTGCGCATATGCTACATAACCTTCGGGTGCATTCATCACATAATTATCGTTGTTGTAATATGGGAACCCG
>JBOFCW010000053.1:0-2711 GCA_051646395.1 Bacteroidales bacterium | reverse complement strand
TTGAAAAAACGGTATTCCTTCTGGTCAGTAACGAAGCAGATGCCATGCTGGGAACGATTCTGTCGCGTACGCAAACAATTCACGTGCGTCCTGTAGCAGAACAGATTCTGGCTCAGGCCCTGCAAAGCCGCTTCGGCGTAAATTCGCAAGACAGCCAGCGTATCGCACACCTTTCAAACGGCAACGTAGTTAAGGCCCTCGAAAACCTTTCGGTTTCGGAAGAACGCGAATACCTGCTCGAATTGTTTAAGCAGATGATGCGTTTAGCCTACGGAAGAAAGCTCAAAGAGATGAAAAAGTGGAGTGAGGAGGTTGCGGCGCTGGGACGTGAACGACAAAAAAACTTCCTTTGCTATGCACAACAAATGATTCGGGAAAACTTTATCTACAACCTGCATCAACCTCAGCTTAATTACATGAATTATGATGAAGAAGCCTTTTCGAGCCGCTTTTCGCCCTTCGTCAACACCCACAACACACCGGCAATCATGGAAACACTCGATTTGGCGGAACAGCATATCGGACAAAACGTGAATGCGAAAATGGTGTTTTTCGACTTAGCACTTAAATTCATCATGCTCCTTAAAACGAACTAATTTTCAACAATAAAATAATAGAAAAATGCTTTGATTTGCACGAATCAAAGCATTTTTCTATATTTGTAGTATCGAAGCACGTAAGCTTCACCGTGTACCGGGGCTGACCGGTTTTGACAGCGGGTAGAAGTGGTGTGTAAGCATGCAGAGAGATGTCATCTATCTCTTTAATACATGGTGGCAAAATTTTAATTGGCGAAAATAACTACGCTCTTGCTGCTTAATCGAATCATAGTAGATTTTGCTTAATTGCTGCCTAAGATGGTGGCGACAAGACATCGCCCGGATGCTGTTGTTCCGAAGCGTTCCGACCCGGCGGTGCTGTAATATCGGAGATAGTTTTTACCGGCTTCGCGGTAGAAGCGAAAATTTAGAAGCTAAGGTTCTCATTGGTGGCTTCGGTCTTGTGAGAACACGAAAATGAAGGCGAAGATAAGCATGTAGAAAGCTCATTAGTTCCCTGTTTGGACGAGAGTTCGAATCTCTCCAGCTCCACAGAAAAACCTAACTACAAAGTAGTTAGGTTTTTTTACACCCTTTTTTATGCCCCTCCCTCTCTCATCTATTTTTCTACCATCCATTAAAATCAAATCCCGTCCTGAGCAGACTCAGAAGCGGGACTGACTTGTCAAAATTCAACGAAAAGATTTAAGGCCGATTTAAGGTTTTATAAACAAGTGAATTGTATGATTTATCAATAAGCTGTATTCTGCGGATCGAAGTTCGTCCATCCGGCCATCCAGCTATCATTCTCATCGGCGAAAGCTCCTACATAAGATACTGGCTGCATGCCCTTTAATTTCGAATCGCTGAAAGAGGCGGCATTCAGTAGCGGACTACCCGAAACAGGTCCGTAATTCACTCCCGGTTGGAGGCTGTTTGGCTGTTTGAGTTTCATATCGGAGATATTATCAAAACTGCGGTTTCCCTGTGCCAGAAAGAATGTTGAAGAAAACGACTTTTGTGTGGCATCTTCGTTAGAACCGTCTGCACACAGATAATCGTTGAAGGATTTGTTCTTATCCGAACCCAGGATCCCCATTCCGGCAAAAATATTGTTTTTCAGCGACAGATCACCGTTTGCTGCCCAGCTCTGTACCTGACCGCCTTTATCGTTTTCAAGTATGATTCCCACCGGGAAACCCATGGCTACCGAATTGAAACAATTCAGACGCGAATTGCGACGAATCTGCATGGCAGCCTGATAGACGCCGAGTTTAGAACCATTGTTCGGATTCATATTGCCTGCTGTAATGTAAGAGGCGTCGTTTACGAACGCTCCGTCCTGGCCCATCGGTCCGACGATGGTCACGTTGCTGAAAACTGCCGACGTGAACGGATTTTCGGTACCCGCAGTGGAGTTGTTGTCCGACTCGAAACTATTTGAACAAGAAGTATCGGCGATGCGCGGATGACGCACACTCAACAGGAACTGCAGGTTACCGCTGAATCCGTTGTCAGTATCGAAATCGTCGTCCCAACCGTGATAGGCAACCAGATGGCTGGCATTCACCGAACCGCCAAACCATTCGTAGGAGTCGTCGTTGGAATAAGATACCTGAATGTGATCGAGCTTCGTTGCCCGGCCTATCGACCCGAAGGTGATCCCGTTGATTTCCTGGTCTGTCTTAAAAGGATAACCGGCGAATTCGACGCGCACATAGCTCAGAATACCTGAATTATCGTTGTCATCGCTGCCACCATGCGTCGAGCGCGGACCACCTTCGATGATCTGTTCTCCTGTATTGTTGGTAGCTTTACCGCATAGGATAAGACCTCCCCAGTCGCCCGGCCGGCGGTTTCCCGGGGCGGATGCCGAAGTGAAGACGATTGGTTCCTGCGCCGTTCCCTGCGCAATCAGTTTACCCCCTTTCTCTACAATCAGCGAAGCTTTGGTTGCCTTATCTCCTTTGATGACCGTACCCGGCTCGATCGTAACGGTAACGCCCTCGGTGATATATACCCAACCGTACAAATCGTAAACACCTTTTTTGAAAGTGGTATCGCGTGTGATCTCGTAGGTCTGATCACCGTTACCGATGGCTCCTTCAACCGGAGCTTCTGGCAAAACATCCACATCCGAAGTACAACTGCTGAACATAGCCATTCCGGCCA
>JBOFCW010000232.1:0-3444 GCA_051646395.1 Bacteroidales bacterium | reverse complement strand
ACAACAGTTCTTTGGTATTGCTAATCTGTATGGGATGTTATCGCTGGAAACGGTAACTGATATGCTGATTGATCTGATGATCGAACCAATGGATCCTATCTCGGTATGCAGCATTCTTTTGAATTCTTTGAGTATTCGCCGGGCATTATTTGAAATGGAATCGAAAACAGAGGTGACCTTTTTTGTTCTCTCTCCTTATGTTACCGATCCGCAATATCTGGAGCTTTTATTGCAACAACGATGCGATATCACCCGATACAAACCTTACGACAAAGAAATTGTTTTAGCGGCTGGCGAGCGGCCGTTGCCTTTGATGCCGAATGAAAAACAAAAAGAATTAATCCACTTTTTCCGTAAGTCGGATTTTTCCGAGCAGCATATCCGATATTCATTGTGCTATTTATGGCTCAACCTGCAATTGAATACAAACCCGATGTCTGCAATCACAGAGGTGATCGGCGGTGGTCTCGATAGTATGGCGCAGCTACAAGAGGCAGTGGAGTTCAGTAGCGAATATTGTAATCATGTCCCTCGTTGGTTTTTAAAAGGATTCTCTCCTACGGAATCGAAATCCGTATCCGGATCAAAAGAAAAATCTCCGGCCAATGTACGTGAAGGCGAAAATTTATGTTCGTGCGGAAGCGGTAAGAAATATCAAAAATGCTGTGGAGCTAATTGATGACTACAAACTACGAACGACAGTTATATCCATGACCTGATATAACTGTCGTTCGTGTTTTTATAAGAAGATATTTGTCACTCCGGTTTACCGACATTGCTTCGGTAAACTGTTTCTTTGATTTGCTCGATATATTTTTCTATCTCAGCGTTCTCTTGGTTCCCCATGATCCAGAGCGGGCAGGCATCTTCATGAGCAGCATAAGAGGGTTGGATGTAATTGCGATTAAGGATAGCATATCCGTTGCGTTTATAATAATTGATACGGCGTGCAGCCATTTCTGTGTCATCCGGTTCTACTTCGAGCAAACGCAACCCATTAAGTTGGAGTGAGGCATAATCAAGAATCTGGCGCCCGATCTCTTTGTTACGCATCGAGGCAAATACGGCCAGGTGTTCGAGATAATAAAAATCGTTCATATTCCAGTATACGAATAAACCGGCTAGTTCGCCTTCAATTTCGACAGCATTGAAGAACATCTTATCGTTTCCTTCAATCAGATAATACAGCTGCTCGCGACTTCTCCTTTCTTCTGCGGGGAATGCTTCTTCATATAATCCCACAAGCGTTTTCAAACGCTCGTCATCCCGATCTGTAATACGATATACGTGTATCATAAGTATAGTTTATTATTTTAATTTTGCCTGTCTGAAAGGCAATAACATTTTCAGATTGTCACTCGTCAGAAGACCTCCGCTATCTAATATAACGAGAAAAACAGCCAGGAAGATCACCACGATTCCGAATATCTGAGACATACCGAATTGTTCATTTAGCAGCAAGACGCCTACGGCGACTGCTGTAACGGGCTCCATACAACCCAGAATGGCTGTAGTGGTAGAGCCGACATGCTGAATGGCCAGAATTAGGGCCAAATCAGACACAATCGTAGGCAACAGAGCAAGCATAAACAGATTTATTCCGACAGATACGTTCGGGATTGCAGAAAGTTCATTGCCGCTAAGTAGCAAATTCGCCAAAAACACTAAACTAGAACTCAATAGTACAAAGAAGGTCATCTTCAAGCCTTCCATCTTATGTACACAAGATTTATTTACACCGACGATGTAGATTGCATATGTGAATACGGTTACCAGAACCATTCCCATACCTTTCAGATTGATGGCTCCCGCTGTTTCATTCATACTCAACAAATAAACTCCCGCAATGGCAAGCAAACTCGCAAGAACAACTGGGACTGACGCTTTATTCTTGAAAAAAAGAATCATGATACCGGTAACGACAACGGGGTAGAGAAAATGTATCGTAGTCCCTATCCCACTGGGCAGATAAAGGTAAGATCCAGTCAGAAACAACGCTGTCAATGCAAAGAAAACACCGAGTACAAAAAGTGTAGCAAATTCTTTCATCGTCACCCGCAAGTCTTCTCTTCGTATTAACAGATATATCCCAAGTAATACAGTAGAAAGACCAAATCGGTAAAACAATACAGATTCTGTATTGATACCAGCATGAAGAACCGGAAGTGCAAACAACGGAATCATTCCGAAAGTGGATGAGGATATCATCGCAAGAGCTACTCCTTTAAATTGTTTTATTTGCATAAAGTCTGTTTTTTTGGATAAAAACAATCATCCATTTAGTTTATAAAATCCTCTGTCTGAGCATCAAGTTCAGGCAGAGGATTATATTTATAGTTAAAGTTTAAGCCGATATTTTATCGTGGATACAAAGGTGATAAAAAGAAACGGAGCATTTTTTTACATATGTAAAAAAATGCTCCGTTTGATTCTTCAAAAGAAGTATTTTGCGTTTGTGGATTGGGCTACTGAATGCCTGCACGGATACGACTCAGAGAAACTTGTGATATACCCAAATAAGAAGCTATATGGCGAAGTGGTGTTTTTAATAGAATCTCAGGCTCATTTTCAATCAATAACCGATAGCGCTCGGCTGCCGATTTGAAATTTCGTTCCATAAACCATTGTTCCAATTGTAATACGATATGATCGGACATGCGACGTCCCAGATTGGCAAGTTCGATATCCGTTTCAAATAATCGATTTAATTCGCGCGTAGATATCTTCAGCAATACTGATTCTTCCAATAATTCGATATTCTCATAGCCGGCCTTATTAAACATATAACCATTCATGGAAAGCAAAGTCATACCTGTTGATGCGAACCAAAGAGTTATATCACGTCCTTCTTCATTGAAATAACCACGGGCAAATCCTTTAACGACGAAATAACAATTGGGTTCAAAATTGTCAGCTCGAATTAGTTGAAATCCTTTGGGTAACGTGACAGTTTCGGTATGTTCGAGGAACAGGTGGATTGCTCTTTTCGAAAGCGGATAGAAATCACACAATGTATCGATAAAATGATTCATCATAATTTTGCAGGATAAACAGAAAATATGTCGATAGCAAAAGTAAGTTTTCTAACTTTCATTTTGATCATCCCTGAAAAAGTAAAGCTTTAATAATTGCGAAAAAAGACTCCTCCATATGCAAAAAAAAATCGTTCTGTTTTAAACTTGCATAGATCTGGTTTATCTGAATTCTAATATCGAATTTTTATCTTTTGCATATGACCCTAAGAATACGAGATTATTACAAAAGAAGCCCGTCTATCAATTCGGATCAACGAGCCTCTAAAACCAGTATAAAACAAAAAAACCCGCTGAGCGAACTCAACGGGTTTCTGTATAAAACAAGAAAGTCTGTCGAGTAATACTCAACAGACTTTCTTTGAAAACGGCGGCTACCTACTCTCCCACTATACGCAGTACCATCGGCGTT
>JBOFCW010000208.1:0-3869 GCA_051646395.1 Bacteroidales bacterium | reverse complement strand
AGAATCCTTATCCTTATTTACAGGCTTTATCGGGAAATATTATTGTTTTTCCACAACTAATCGGGCGTATTGATGCGATTCTGGATAAGTTTGGAAAAATTAAAGATAACGCCTCTCCTTCGTTAATGCAAATCAGACGTGAAATGTCTTCGACGATGAATGGTATCTCACGAAGCTTAAATAGCATCCTTCGGTCGGCTCAAACGGAAGGGTATGTTGATAAGGATGTGACCCCGACTATGCGTGATGGTCGCTTGGTAATACCAGTGGCACCCACCTTCAAGCGCAAAATCAGAGGTATTGTTCATGACGAGTCGGCTTCGGGGAAAACTGTATTTATAGAACCAGCTGAGGTTGTTGAAGCGAATAATCGGATACGGGAATTAGAAAATGAAGAAAGGCGTGAAATCATTCGTATCCTTACAGAATTTACAAATGAAGTACGCCCCTTGAGTGAGGATATATTATATTCTTACGAGTTCCTGGCAGACATTGATTTTATACGGGCTAAGGCTATTTTTTCAATTTCGATACAGGGGATTGTTCCAGTTCTATCCAAAACCATGGAGGCGATTTGGTCGGGTGCCATACATCCTTTGCTCTATCTCTCTTTGAAAAAGCAAAATAAGCAGGTTGTCCCTTTGGATATAGAATTGGACGAAAATCAACGAATCGTATTGATTTCTGGTCCAAATGCCGGAGGTAAATCAGTTTGTTTGAAAACTATGGGGCTTTTACAATATATGCTTCAATGTGGAATGCCGGTTTCTATGTATGCAAATTCTCGATGTGGTATATTTGACAGTATTTTTATTGATATTGGAGATGAACAGTCGATAGAAAATGATTTGTCGACGTACAGTTCTCATCTGACAAATATGAAGTATTTCGTTAGAAATTGTAATTCAAAGACATTAATTCTTATTGATGAATTCGGAGGAGGAACTGAGCCCCAGATTGGAGGTGCGATTGCACAGTCTTTATTGGATCGTTTCAACAAAAACGGTGCTTACGGAGTTATAACAACGCACTATCAGAATTTGAAACATTTTGCGGAAGATACATCAGGGATAGTTAATGGTGCTATGTTGTATGATCGTCATCTGATGCAGCCGCTTTTTAAACTTTCGATCGGAAATCCGGGTAGTTCTTTTGCAATTGAGATAGCGCGTAAAATCGGTCTACCGGAAGAAGTCATAGCTGAGGCAACTGAAATTGTTGGTTCAGACTATATTGATATGGATAAATATCTCCAGGACATTGTACGTGATAAACGGTACTGGGAAAATAAACGGCAGAACATCCGTTTGCAGGAAAAAAGGTTAGAGGAATCTTCAGATCGTTACGAAAAACAACTTCTTGAGTTAGATAAACAACGTAAAGAAATTATCAAAACGGCGAAGACAGAAGCAGAAAGAATGCTATCAGAAGCAAATACCAGGATTGAGAATACGATCAGGGAAATAAAACAAGCACAAGCTGAAAAAGAAAAAACGCGGGATATTCGTAAGAAATTGACTGAATTCAAAGATTCGGTCGAGAATAAAACCGAATTGGATGATAAGATTGCCCGAAAAATTCAGAAAATAAGAGAAAAAGAAGAGAAAAAGAAAAATCCAACGATTTCAGCAAAAGAAAAGAAGGTGTTCCGTCCAGATATAATTCAAATGGGTGATGCCGTTCGGATCAAAGGTCAGACTTCGATTGGGGAGGTACTGGAGTTAAACGGGAAAAACGTCATGATTGCGTTCGGTATGATTAAAACGACTGTCAAGATTGACAACATCGAAAAGATGAGCAAAAATCAGATCAAGCGGGAACAGCCCAAAAACACATTTGTTTCGGCATCTACTGCAGATGAGATAAGAGAACGCAAACTTAACTTCAAACAAGATATAGATGTGAGAGGGATGCGTGGGGAAGAAGCTATACAGGCTATAACCTACTTTATTGATGATGCCATTTTAGTGGGTATGGCACGCGTAAGAATTCTACATGGAACGGGAACCGGAGCATTAAGACAAATCATACGTCAATATCTTTCGACTGTTCATGGAGTAAGATCTTATCGTGATGAACATGTTCAATTCGGTGGAGCCGGTATAACCGTTGTGGATTTTGATTGAGATAAAAAATGACCTAATGAGATTCTGGTTCCTGGAAACCAGAATCTCATTAGGTCATTTTTTCTAAATATTAGAATTTAGGTGCATCGTGAAACGATAGACCTTTTAGATCCTTCTCAGAAAGCTTCATGTCGGATAGGTTTATCGGGATTTCGATATTTAAATCCTTGTCTCCGATGAAAATGCATTTTTCTGCAGTTGGGTTGTAGATATTATCAACTTTATAGCTGAACAGGGCAGTTTCACTTAACACGATAAAACCGTGTGCGAAGCCGCGTGGAACGAAAAGTTGTCGGTGATTATCGGCAGAAAGTTCAATCGCTATCCATTTTCCAAAAGAGGATGAATCTTTGCGCAAATCCAGGATGATATCCAAAACAGAACCACTCAGAACCCGCACTAACTTAGCTTGTGAAAATTCTCCGGTTTGGTAGTGTAATCCTCTGGCTACTCCATAACTTGAAAGAGATTCATTGTCTTGAATAAACTCTGTTGTGCCGATATGTTTGTCAAACAATTCTTTCTTATAGGTCTCTGAGAAATATCCGCGATGATCACCAAAAACAGTTGGTTCGATCACCCATACATCCTGTAACGATTGAGGTATGAAATTCATTTATAGTTCTGATTATTTATTTAATTCAAAAGTAATAAACAAAAAAGAAAGTCGCCTAAGATGGCGACTTTCTTTTTTTAGAATATTTATCGGTATTCTTATTTTTCACTTACAAAGATTACAACACGGTTCCAGTCATTGTGATCAGGATATGGTTGTTCCATAGAACCTTTTGCTACGATTTTAATGCGGTTAGGATCGATGCCATAGGTGTTGCACAATTCGTCAGCAACGGCTTGAGCTCTTCTTTGGCTTAGATCAAGATTGTATTCAGGTGTACCTGTATCTTTGTCTGCATAACCTACAACTTCAACCATAACATTACTATTCTTCTTCATCCATTCAGAAGCATTGAAAACGTTAACTTGTTGTTCTCTGGCAATTTTAGCGCTGTTGATACGGAATCTAACAACTGAAGTCAAATCACAAGCAGGACACTCAGGACAAGGCGTAGAAACCTCAGGGCATTTACGGCTGTTACAAGCATCTAGTTCGCCTCTTAACTGATTAACTTTGTCATTAAGCTGGTTGATCAACAATTGTTCTTCAAACGGATTATAGGCTGTAAATCTGTTTTTTCCAAATTTTACTGTAATCCCTGCTGTCGCTGTCATCATAGGTTCAAGGAAGTTTCCACCACTCAGACCATCAAATTCTCTGGATGTGAATGAGAAACGGTCTTGTAGGTAAAAATCAACATAATGAGAAAGACGGAAATTGATTTTAATACCAGCAGACATCGGAAAAGCATGAGGTTTCGCTCCGTCGAAGTTTTTCTTCAACATCGTCATATAGGAAATCCCGGCAAAAGGAATGATGCTTACAACGCGTTTTTCATTGTATCCGCCAAAAGTATTGCTCATATCCCACATGAAATCTCCATAAACTCCAAAATATCCTACTGATTTTTTTTCAGCACCACCACCGGCAATTGGATTGAATATTTTTACAGGAGCTCCTGCAAATTCTAAACGCAAACCAGTGTAAGGAGTTAACCATTTGCCGATGGCAAAAGTTCCAGCACAAGTTAATGGTCGATCGTTATTCACACCCGGAATATCTTGAAGCATGAATAGATTAATTCCTGCACCTCCGGAAATATACATGTTATCTCCGAATTTCAATTC
>JBOFCW010000181.1:0-5985 GCA_051646395.1 Bacteroidales bacterium | reverse complement strand
TTTATATAAATACTTCATTATTGAATCGTTATTATTTTACGATGATGCGTTGTGTATGACGTTTATTTCCCACTTTCACTTCTATCAGATAAACACCAGACTGATAATCAAACAACGAAAAGCTCATTTCATTAGATCCAGCAGCAAGTTTACCCGTATAAAGAGTTCCCTGAGCCGTCCCAAATAAATTATACATCGAAATCGAAACTTGCTCTTCTTTTGTCAAGTCACACGTTACTTTCAGCTGATCAGCAACTACAGTCGGAGCAACAGTAATACCGCTTAATTCAATTTGATTATCGAGCGAAGTAACCATTGCCAAACCAAGTTCACCATCATGATTAATATTCTGAATCCGCATGCTTGTGTTGATTTCATCATCCTCCTCCATCCATTGCATCACAAATTGGTCCTTATAAGAAGGAGTTTCTCGTGTCATGCTTTTCGAGGTAGGTTTACCGTTAATAAGTTTCATCCAGACTTGTTGAAGAGAACGATTAAAACGGCGACAAATAATTTCATCCGTTTTTCCCGAACTTACGCTTTTTTGATAAGTCAGAATAACATCTCCGCCTTCAATCAATTTCAAAGAAACAGGCCAATGAGAATAAGTAGCTCCATCTTCAAACAATTTAATTTCTGCGTCCGTTGTGCCTCCCACTGCAACTCCTGCCTTATATCTGCGAACAACCATTTTATCCCACAGCGTTGGAAGTGGAGTCTTGCGACGTTTTCTCCAGGCAACAGCGATTTCATCATTAGCCTGATCATAAGCCAATACGGGATAATCATGCTGAAAATTGGAATTCGAATCCGTTAGTTGGTTATCCGGAATCACTTTCGTCCCGTCAGCTTTTATATGCTGTATACTAACAAATGCTTCTCCAAGATTCACACCCCACGACCAAGCAAGAACAACTCCATTGTTTCCATCACTGATCATATTATAACGAGTTACAGCACTAACGCCAGAGAGAGCGAAGGGCTGTTTCCACTCGCATTCAAGGCGCGTGTTATATTTCGCGACCATCAATTGATGCTTTTCATTTTCAATTGCCTGCGAATAACCGATAATAAATCCGTTATCTTCCGTAGCCAAAAGTACCGGAGCCATAGCACCGGGTGCCAGTTCTACCGGATATTTCTCTAAATTTTCTCCATCCTGATCAACAATAGTAAATTTGGTTGTACCCGATTCGGTCCACGCCACTACATATTTATCCGTATCGAATTTTACCATTTTCAGCCTCATTTCCTGAGCCTCATTTTCTGTAAGTCGTTTTCCTGGATTACCTTCAGAGTCAAACCACAGATGTTCTCCTTTTTTCGTAACCCGATAAAGATAAATTTCAGCAGAACCATTGTGACGCACGTCCGTATAGGCTAATAAGGCATCTCCATTGTCCGCTGTAAGGAGTGCATATCCGGTTGAATATGATTTTGACTGTATCTCCGTAACCATTAAACCACCGTCTTTCAACACAGGGATGCCCTGTGGATCAAAAATCTGCAAATACACAGGTAAGCTTGAATCATCTTCTGCGTCTCCAGGTAAGCGCTCATTTCGCTCCATAGTTGCATAAGTAAATCCTGTCTGTTGATCAATAACCAATTCGCCAGGATAAGTCAATTTACTTGCTACACTTTTCCAGCTAAGATTTTCAGATGGCACCGTAGCCCACTGAGCGGATGCACCCAGGTAAGAACATGCCAGAAAGGAAAGTGAGATAATTCTTTTTCTCATAGTTCGGTTTATTATTTTTTATTCATTTTATGTGTTTCTGTTCCCACTTTCACAATATAGATTCCTTTTGCCCATGCAGCGGCATTTACCTGAATCTCATTCTGAATAGCTTGGTTGCGATAAACCAGCATACCAGCCGCGTTATAAATTTCGATCGTTTCATTTTCACAACCGCTGATCATCAGGTGATCTTCGATCGGATTCGGGTAAATGTTCACAGTCGATACAGTATTGGTCAGTCCGGTAGGAGATGTCAGTTCAAAACGTTCCGTAACCAGATACATATGCTTGATCAAAGGAGAAGTAGTCGTAAGTTTGCAATAGTAAGTTCCCGGTATTCCTTCCGGCATTGTAAATTTACCTGCTTCCTGTCCCGCCTTGATTTCATTTGTCACTACAAATTTCTGACCACTCAAAACATACCATTGATATCCGGTTACACCATCCTCAGGTGAAACAAATGCAGAAAGATCTACTTCATCTCCGGGATTCAGATATTTTACAGTTCCCTCTTTCTTTGCTATTTCGATAGAGTCTTGAGGCGATAATCCGAAACGAGAGTTATATTTAGGCATTTTCACCGTTGTGAAAGTCAACTGATTATTCTTGCAATCCAACGCACCCAAATACTCATGTGTAGACAAATCCAAAGATGCCAACAGGCAGTTTGTCAGATATAAAGATTTCAGATTTGGATTTGTGATAAATTCGGTCATCGGATTATTAAGAGCGCGTAACGTACCCGAATTCGGCTGATAATTCCAACCACTGATATCAAGTCTTTCAATCTGATTATCGGACAAATTAACCATACTAAGCGCCTCTGAATCTGGAGCAAAAGTGACCTGTTTCACACCACTATTAAGCGCACTAATAGTAGTCACCAACGGAAGTTGAGATAAATCCAAATGTTCGATTTTATTCTTTGAAATAGATAATGTCAACGGTTGACGCAGATTGGCCAATGGTACTGACGTGAGTCCGCAATTTTCCAATGTCAGATTTTGAAGATTCTCGTAACCATCAAACCACATCCCTTCTAAGGGACAATCCGATATCGATACCCAATTCAACTTCGATTTAGCGACAGACAGATCTACATATTTTACCGGCATTCCCTGCAACGTAAGATAGGAAAGTTCTGGCGAACTGATTTTAACCTCCGATATCGGCAACTGCATTAAATACAAACCTGTCAAAGTTGTATATTTTGAAAAATCACCATTTGTAAAAGTCGTACTTTCATAAATAGAAATCGAACCAATCGTGGCCGGTAAATCTAACGTTTCAATATCGTTTTTGGATGTCTCAATAGAGTTAAGCGATGAGAGAGAACCGGCATATATAAAACGCACTCCGGATGATTTCAATGATATCTCCTTCAAAGCTGAAAAGTGATTCAAATCTACCGTTTCAATCGCTTTTTCATCAATAATCGTATTATTCAACTGAAATTTCGTCAACCGCTTCTGGCCATCTATTTCGGTCCATTTGACACCAAACTTATCTGCCGGCTTTGCATCTTCGTAATACATCATATCATCCCAATAATTGACCATATAGTCATAATCCGGATAAGATTTTACAAAAGCTTCAAGAGCCGTAAGATCTTCCTGGTTATATGAAACCGCAGTATCCTGTGCATGCCCGGCCATTGTCGCCAGAAGCAAACTGAAAGAGAGTAAAGTTCTTTTCATAATCAGATAATTAATAAGATATTAAGATAATAAGCTTTATTTTTTTTGCCATGCAGAATATTCTGCGGCATAATAGTAGGTCGGCATTATCACGTCACCCTCAACCTTAAGGAATGCGTATGGCTTGTCAAGCGTGAAGCGCTGGTATTTAAGGTTAACCTCCCCATAGATATTCATATCTTCTTCTTCCACCATCGCCCATTTGTAATTGACCAATGCGGCGGGATAAGTTTTATCGAGTTTGATATCCAGATAGCAAAACGGTATCATGAACTTCATCACATCGCCATTATACTCGAGCGGGATGATTTTGAATGTCGTCGCTTTGCTATTCCAGTTATTGGGGCCTGAAGCCAATCCTGTCACTTCAAGGTATTCGAACGTCATATCTTCATCCGGATCATATTCTTCGAGAAATTTCACCGTAATATCATACGGATTTACCGGACCGGAATTCACGCGCGTTTCATTAACCAGATAAGTTCCAGAAAGCTCTAGCAAAGGAGAGATATAGGGTGCCGTAAAAGTCAGTTCCTCCCCGTAAGCTGCTCCGTTGGCATTCAGTGCATAACTGCGGGCATAATAAGTCTGCTCCGATTTCATTCCCTGAAAAACCACTTCGAAAGAAGATACGTCTTCCGAGGTACTCCGTAACGAAATGGTCGTGTCCGAAAGTTGCGGTGTCGGATAGTTCGAAATCACGACACCATATTCATAAATCGTCAGATCGTTTTCTTGCTCCGACAATCCCGAACGAAGCGTTACGTTGGGAGCTTCCATACCAACCAACTCGAGGGCATGCAATCCGGTTGGCAAGATACCCGGAGTCGTATCGTAATCTGATTTTGATAATTCGCTGCAACTCTGAACAGAGAGCGCCAAAATCAGAAGAAGCGTATTAAACAGGATATTCTTTCTCATCATAATTCGTTCTGATTTTCTTTGTTAATGAATTCATTGTTTTGGATCTCCCGCAATGGGATCAGGTAAACGAAATACTTATCGTTCGCTTCGAGGTTAAACATCGCGTCTGTCTTATGATTACCCCCTTCGCGGTTCATCGGCAGTTGCAAACGTTTCAGATCGAAAAATGAGAAACCTTCACCCCACAGTTCGATGCGACGCTGCAATAAGACATCTTCCACCTCTACGGTCGTTTTTTTCCACGACGGATCGCGTTTACTCATCAGTTCTGACAGAACCTGAGCCGCCTGCTGGTTTTGATTCAGGTGAGCTAATGCTTCCGCTTCGATCAACACCATCTCCTCCACTCGCATAAACGGTACATCTTCAGTCCAGTTGTCATCGAGCTGAAACTTGATATTCGCATAAGGTGCCGGATATTTCACTTTCGATGGGACATTGTTCATCTGAGCATTGATAAACCACTTCTTACGGATATCCGTAGCTGGAATCTCATCATACAACTTGCTGAAAACACATCTTTGCTGGAAAGGTCCGTAACCTCCGTCTCCGAAAATCGAAAGGTAACCATGAAAAGATGCTATGTTGGTTGAATTCTCTTCTGTAATCAGTCCGGCCCACATCCACGCAGGGTTTTCAGCATCTAAAAATCCGTCGAGTGTTTTCTCCGACGACATCACATCCCATCCGGCTCTGGCTTCGGATGCCTGTGTTGCGGCTGATTCCCATTCTCCTTTAGTCAGATAAAGACGAGCCAGCAAACCACTGATAGTCTGTCCGTCCAATTCCTGTTTGTGTTTGCGGGTAAAATCTTGCAGCATCTCTTTCCCTTTCAACAGATCCTGTTCCGCCCGCTGATATACCTCTTCGAGCGATGCGCGCCCGCGATTCGGTTCATTCGGTGCGGTATAAACCGGCACTCCCGGAGCATAAGCATCCTGTAAATATGCTTTCGAATAGTATTGGGCAAGCATGTGATAAGCAAAACCACGCAAGGCAAAGGCCTGCCCCTTGAGATCAAGCAGATTCTGATCGGTTTCCTGCTCAGCTACCGAATGAATCACCTCATTGGCGATATATATCATTTTATAATAGAAATTCCACGGGTAGAACATACGTGCATATATATCCTGACGTGTCTGAAATTTATAATCGAAAGAAAACCAGGCGAAGTTGTATTTGAACATCACGATATCATGCCCCCACATCTCTGTGGCATGCAGATAGGCAAGATGCCCGAAGTTGTCATCTTCACCCGAACTACCCACCTGGGCATACATCATGGAATACGCGCTCGATATACGCGCCTTGATAAATTCATTTCCGCTCTGGTTACTTACCGGGCCGCCGGGATGGCGGTCCAGAAAGCTTTCCGAACAAGAAGATGCGGTAAAAAGCAGAATAACCGCACTCAGAATATAGATTGATTTACGAATCATGTCAAACAATTTAGAAAGTTACATTAACACCAAAAGAGATGGTTCTTGCCGATAGATAAGCCCCGGCACTCGATGCTCCGCCGAATCCCTGACGCGGATCAAGACCTTTGCGGGCCGATGCGATCCACAGGTTGTCACCTACCAGGTAAAGACGAAGTCGCTCCACTCCAATACGCTGAAG
>JBOFCW010000168.1:0-6680 GCA_051646395.1 Bacteroidales bacterium | reverse complement strand
GATAGATTGCCAGCTTATTGCCGAAAACCCGCTGAAGGCGATCGGTCAGCTGCGTGGTAAGCGCTATTTCCGGTACCATAAAAAGCACCTGACGCCCTTGTCTGATCACTTCCTCGATCAGATGAATATACACTTCCGTCTTTCCACTGGAAGTGACTCCGTGAAGCAAAGTAACCGGCCTGGTCACAAACGACTCTTCAATTTGCTTCAACGCCCGTTGCTGATGTTCATTCAATGGATAAAGCGGTTGCACATCCAGCGCTACCGGATGCATCCGCGTCACTTCTTTCTTATAAATCTCCATAATTCCCTTCTGAACCAACGCGTTCAATACGGAACTATTTGTATCTGCTTTTTCGAGCAATTCTTTTTTTGAAACTTCAACCAGATTACCCCGTTGCAAGAAATGAGAAAGTTCCATGAACTTCATCAAAAGCCCCAATTGTTTTCTGGATCTGGCCAATTCATCGAACAACGAACGGAGCCGATCCTGCTCATCCCGCCCGACGAGCATACGCACGTACGACTCTAATTTGGGTTTGTACGATTTCTTAAGCTCTTCCGAAATATACAAAGCCTCCTTTTCAAGCAATGATTTTACGACAGGCATCAGGTTGCGCAATCCGGTGAGTTTTTCCAGTTCGGCAATTGTAGATCGTTCTTTCTCTGCCAGCAAATCCAGAATCTTACGTTCTTTGTCATTCAACCGCATCTGCTCATCCTCTTCGTACTCTTCATTGAGCGAAACCAGTGTTTCACTTTCGATTTTCAGCCCCGATGGAAGTGCTGCCTTATAGACCTCTCCTACCGAACACATATAATAGCCGGCAATCCACTCCCACAACTTTAGTTGCGGATGACGTAAAATCGGATTCGCATCCAGAATGGCATAAATCTCTTTTACCTCAAAATCAGAAGAAGGCGGCATATTATGAAGCGAAACGACAATAGCGGTATAATATTTTTTCCGGCCGAAAGGAACGATTACCCTCGAGCCGGTATGCACCGAATCAAGCATTTCCACGGGGATCCGATACGTAAAATACCGGTTTACCGGAAGAGGTAGAATAACATCTGCAAATTGTATCACTTCAGAAAAGTTTGTTTATCAGGTAAAGATAAGCATTGTCCCAAAAAAAAACGTTCGTATCCGAAAGCAGATACGAACGCCTTATTATATTGTAACAGTATTTAAAAAAATACAGTAGCCCCTACTCGCCACACTTTTGTTTTCGAATCAAAATGTTTGATCGTGTTGGTCAGGCCGACATTGTAGTTGAAGAAAATCTCCAAACGGTCTAATAGTTCGACACCACCACCCACATTCACTTTGATATCCGCACCTCTGGAACGAAGACGTTGCAAATCGTCAAGATCCGACAAAGACAAATCTTTCCAGATGCCTTTCGAGTTATCACACAGACGCAAGCACAATTCAGGTCCGGCATAAATGAACGGTTTCACCAGCGGTAACCCTAATTTGTACTTGATATTCACCGGTAAAATCAGGTAATGGATTTTGTAATCCTTGTCAATCGCCGGGGTATATTGCAACTCGCTACTCACTTTCGAGTACATCAGCGAGGCATCCAGTCCCAGACCGATAACCGGCATCATAAACTCTGCCGCTCCACCCAAAAACCAGCCGGTAGCCGTATTCGTTTTGAAAATATTCAATCCATCAATATCCAGATCAGAGAAATTGGCACCTCCACGGATACCGAATTTTACCTGAGCATCTACAGAAGCAAAGCTCATCAGCATCATTCCTGTTATAAAAAAAGCAATTATTTTCTTCATTTTTATGTAATTAAATATTAATATCAAGTTCAAATGCGCCAATCATATACCTTTTGACCGGTATCTCAACTTCCAGTGAGTTATGGCGATTTTATATTATCTAAGTTAAATCTATTTGACGTATAATTTCGTTGTGGCACTCCAGGCATCTCCCGGCTCGAGCACCTGAAAGCCGGTCACTTCGGGATCCAACGAAAGATTCGGTGCGTTTATCGCCCACGTTTGCGGCTCCGGACAGATATAACCAGCCTCTCCTCCGTTATTCCAGATAGTCCAATGACGGAACTGGTCATCCACCTCGTAAAAAACAGTCGTTCCTGTTTCTATATTTGCCAGAACAGCGCCGCTAAAAGATTCGCCGTTCAATAAGAAAGATTTGTTTGTGAATGCTTTTTCGATCGGTTCGCCAATCGGATTGATCCCTCCCGAGCGCAATGCGGCAAATTTATCATCCAACGGGAGCAATTTTCCCGTAGGCAAAGAACGATCTGATAATTCCCATTCCTGATCTGCGGTCAGCCACATCTTATACGCTCCGTCTCCTTCCTGAAAAGGGATCCGGATAGGAGTATGATAACCCACCCCCAGGGGCATTTCGGTTTCACTGTCATTGATAAACGTAACCGTCTGCTCCAGTCCCCGTTCTGAAAGCACGAAATTCATCCGGCACTCAAACTCGTGAGGAAAGTTATTATAAATCGCATCATTGATCCGGTTCGAATGAAAGGCAGCTTCTACCTCTACATAATCCTCTCCGATAACGGTACGGGTCACCACAAAAGGCTGTGATTTGATAATTCCGTGATGGTAGTTGTTTTGAGCCGGAATCGTGATCGGAAACTTATAGTCGAGTCCTTTGTGAGAATAAGTTCCGTCTTCAATCCGGTTAGGAGGAAATAATAAGGGAGTCCCGAAAATCTGCGGCCGTTTTTTAAACGTATCGATTTCATCGGCCGTTGGAGTGTGAAGAATATCTACTTTTTTGTCTTTCTGATAAAGCTTTACCAGATTCGCTCCCACAGAAGGAATCAGTAACGCTTCATAACCGCCTGCCTCGAAGGCGACGGCTTCTAATCCGTAAAAATCTGTTTTTTCAATTCTCATTTTATCAGTATATATGCTTGGATGAATTAAATTCATCAAAATTTTCGATGCAACGTCTTAAACGTACAAGAACTATTTTATCTTTTTTATTTCGTTTAGTTAATCGTAAATTAAAACAACAACAAAACAACACCTCTTGATATAAATGGAATATTAATCGTTATCAGATTTTAATCTTCGTTCAATCTTACAACATTAAAGCGTCAAAGTTATTCATTTTCGGACAAATACCAAGAACTTATGTTAAACTAACGATTCCGAATCCATCAAACGGCTATCTTACAACATTCTGCCAACTATTTCTACAATACAGATTTTTATATGTAAATTTGTAGTACAATCATACTAAATATTCCGAATGAAGGATTTCATCTTATCGAAACAAGAAAACGAAAAAGCGGTACTGGTAGGTTTGATTACCGGTACTCAGAATGAGGCAAAAGCCAATGAATACCTGGATGAACTTGCCTTTCTTGCCGAGACGGCCGGTGCCGATCCGGTTAAGAAGTTTCTTCAGCGCCTTGACCAGCCCAATTCGGTTACCTTTGTAGGTACAGGAAAGCTGGAAGAGATCAAACATTACATACAGGAAAACGAAATCGGAATGGTTATTTTCGATGACGACCTTTCACCCAAACAGCTGAAAAACATCGAAAAAGAGCTTCAGGTAAAAGTGCTCGACCGAACCACGCTGATTCTCGATATTTTTGCCAACCGCGCCCAGACGGCCAGTGCGAAAACGCAGGTAGAACTGGCTCAATACCAATATCTGCTTCCTCGCCTGACCCGCATGTGGACCCACCTTGAACGACAAAAAGGGGGTATCGGTATGCGCGGACCCGGTGAAACACAGATCGAAACCGACCGCCGAATTATCCTTGATAAAATCTCACGGCTGAAAGATGAGCTGCGCCAAATTGATAAACAGAAAGCGACACAACGCAAGAACCGTGGAAAAATGGTTCGTGTGGCTCTGGTAGGATATACCAATGTAGGAAAATCGACATTGATGAACCTGTTGAGCAAATCGGATGTTTTCGCCGAAAACAAACTGTTTGCCACCCTCGATACCACCGTTCGCAAAGTGATTGTCGACAACCTTCCGTTCTTGCTGGCCGATACCGTCGGATTTATCCGGAAACTGCCGACTCATTTGGTGGAATCGTTCAAATCGACACTCGATGAGGTTCGTGAAGCGGATTTGCTGGTGCATGTAGTTGACATTTCCCATCCTACCTTCGAAGATCAAATCGAAGTGGTCAACAAAACATTAAATGAAATATGCGGAGCCGAAAATAAACCGATGCTGTTGGTCTTCAACAAAATCGATGCATACCGACATATCGAAAAAGCAGAAGATGACCTGACACCACGCACAAAAGAAAACATTCCGCTCGAAGAGCTGAAAGCGACATGGATGGCCAAAATGAATGACAACTGCTTGTTCATTTCTGCCAAAGACCGCGAAAATATCGAAGAACTGAAACAAAAATTCTATGATATGGTGAAAGAGATTCATGTGAAACGTTTCCCTTATAACGACTTCCTGTTTCAGAAATACGATGAGGATTATGAGGATTATGAAGCTTGATGTTTTGAAATAATTTCACAAGCAAAGCTTCATTAAGCTCATAAAATCACACCATACCAACAAAATACAACGCAAATAATAAAATATTTTATTATTTTTGACGCACATCATCACCACACAGGTTATGGTGTGCGTTTTTTTTAACCAGATAATAAAATCTATCATGACCATCTACAGACCTCTAAGCCACATTGAGATACAGAAACTACAGCAACAATGCTGCACCAGCGACGACTGGCACCAAATTCAGGTGATCTCCGATTTTTCACCGGAACACCTTAATCAGGTTCATTTCAGCGGAGAAATACGACTGGGAAGATTTTCCAAATCCTATACGCTCGAAGGAGGCGTGAAACGACACTCCGGAATATACCGGGCAAGTATCCATAACTGCCAAATCGGCAACGACGTATTGATTGAAAACGTAACAGGATACCTCGCCAATTGCCACATAGAAAACGAAGTCCGCATTATCGGCGTTCATTGTATCCTGACCGAAGGCAAATCCCGCTTCGGCAATAATACCCAAGCCCATGTACTGAACGAAACCGGCGGTCGTGAAGTTGCCATTTACAATGGGTTATCTTCACAAATCGCCTATATCATGGCCATGTACCGGCATCGCAAAGAACTGATATCGCAACTGGAAAAGCTCATTTCCGAATATGCCGACCAGCATGCCGCTTCTTATACAACCATCGGCACGAAAACGAAAATATACAATTGCGGGACCCTGCGAAACGTTTGTATCGGCAGCTATGCCCGCCTATATGGCGTTACTTCGCTCGAAAACGGAACGGTCAACAGCAACGAACATGCGCACACCCGCGTAGGCAACGGAGTCATCGCGCGCGATTTCATTTTTGCCTCGGGAGCCATTGTTACCGACGGAGCACAAATTACCCGCAGCTTCATTGGCCAGGCAAGTCATATCGGCCATTTATTCTCAGCCCACGACTCATTGCTCTTCAGCAATTGCCAGATGGAAAACGGAGAAGCTTGCGCCATTTTTGCCGGTCCCTATTCGGTATCAATGCATAAATCATCTTTACTGATCGCAGCCATGTACTCTTTTTTGAACGCCGGTTCAGGCTTCAACCAAAGCAATCACATGTATAAACTCGGTCCGATTCATCAGGGCATAATCGAAAGAGGCGGCCGTATGGCATCCGATTCATATATTCTTTGGCCGGCAAAAATCGGTCCGTTTACCATGGTGATGGGCCGGCACATGACCCATCTCGACACCTCAGACCTGCCTTTCTCCTACCTGATCCAGGTCGGAACCGACTCCTATATCATGCCCGGAGCAAACCTGCAGCGTGTCGGAACCGTACGTGACTCTTACAAATGGCCGGAACGAGACAAACGAACCGACCCCAATAAACTCGATCTGATCAACTTCGATCTCCTCAGTCCATACACGATGAGCAAAATGCTCCGTGCAATTGAGATCTTACAGAAAATAAAAGAAGAAAGTCCGCGCGATGCCCTGCGTTACACATTTCAGGGAGCTGTCATCAAACGCTCATCCCTTGAGAAGGGAATCAAACTCTATGAAAAAGCGATCCGCCGTTACCTGGGGAATACGCTCATCAAACGGATCACGCATTGCGACTCACGTTCGCTTACCGAACTACGCGAATGCCTGCTTCGCCATTCCGATAAAGGATTGGGTGAGTGGAGCGACTTGTCGGGATTCCTGGTACCGAAAAAGGAACTCGACGAGGTATTACGACGCATCGAAGCCGGTCTGATCACAGACATTGACTCGGTTCAGCTGGCGCTGATCGAACTTCAGAACAATTATGCGGAAATGGAGTGGAACTGGAATTCACGCCTCATCGAATCATGGTACAATATCAACCTGGCTACCGTTACGGCCGGTGAGCTGCAAAACATACTCGACTTCTGGCACGAGGCAATCATCGGATTCGACGAAAAATTACTTGAAGATGCTGCCAAAGAGTTTCAACACAGCTCCCGGATCGGTTTCGGAATCGATGATCCGGAATCACGCATGGCCGATTTTGAAGCAGTACGGGGCACCTACGATGAACAAACGTTCGTACGCCAGATTAAGGAACATATTGACAAGAAAGAGAAACTTTATCTCGAAATAAAAGACCGGATAATAACCTTGCTTTAAATCTTCGCGATACATCCGACTGCTCCACCGTCGGGG
>JBOFCW010000126.1:0-3450 GCA_051646395.1 Bacteroidales bacterium | reverse complement strand
ATCCCGAATTTTCCGATCTACATCCACATTTTTCATCAAACCGCTCTCTGCCGAAACAGGTTATTAATGTAAGTTTTGCCAAAACAAAACGAGGTATGCATTATTAAATAAATAACCTGATTATGAAAAAAATTTCCCTGACCCTGATGAGCATATTGATGCTTATGCTTTTTACTCCCGGATGCTCAGTCGACAAGAACATAGATCCGGATGCGCAAGCAACCTTAGCTTTCGAATTAAATCTGACTGACAATTTCAATCTCCAGTCGAAATCATCATCCGAAGATCCGGCAGTATGTGCTTCAACGCAAGAATTAATTGATCTTGCCAATGCCCGAAAACTCTATCTGAACATAACTATAGATGCAAAAACACAAACAAAAAAAATTATCTGGAACGGCTCAAAATTCATATCGGATCCTGTTGAGTTATCGGCCGGCGATCATACTATCACCGAAGCGACCATAGTAAAAGAGAATTCCGGAATTGTTTTTTCGGCAGTTAATACCGGAGCGGAATATGCTCCCTTCGTCCCTGAAACACTCCCTAAAACCATTACTATCGGTTCGGCTCCGGGGAATATTCCGGTCTATCAAAAAACACTTGTTAATCTTTACTTACTCTGTGTCCAGAAGGAAACGCCTGAAAAATTCGGCTTTGTAAAATGGAATATACATTTCACTAAGCTTCATTGCCTTCCATTCATCATCAATGCTTGTAACAAAACAGGAGAACACTTTGTAGCTTCCGGGAATATAAGTATTAAAAACGGAACCTATAGGGATAACATATTTACTCCGGCTACCGGGGAAGAAAAACCGAATAAATGGGCTGTTATCAACACAAATAAAAGATTCCCGACAGGTCCTTCCAAATTACCGGAACTCTGTTTTGCTGACAACTATGAGATTGCCAACGATATTGAATATTATCAAATCACATTAAATATAGAAAGACCTGTTCCTGCGCAATATATCGCCTACGCAAATGTGAGCACACTGCTCCGATACAAAGATACGAGCGAAAATAATGCCTGGGATAAACAGAACAATGTGCTTCACTTGAATTTCTGCGACGGAAATACATGGATTTTCCCAACAGAATCTTCTTTGGAATGCATCGAATGCCAACCATTAAGCATCAAGGTATCCACCAATCCTAATACACATACAATCTCCGAATTAAGAAATTTCTTCCGATATTCAACAGACAACGGCCTGAGTTGGAAAAACGGATTGGATGAAACTGCATTTCCAGCGGAATCCGGATTGATTTCAATACCCATTCCTGCCGGCTATCTATTAGAGTCTTTACAGCCGGTTCAACACATAAGAGCTTTCTTTTTACCCTCATCCAGCGACTCAGAAACACTCAGAGAAAAAAATAACGGAAAATACTGGCAAAACAAAGTCTCAATGACTTATAACGATGGGAAAGGAAATGATATCCCCCACAGTGAATTTATGTGCTGCTGTCATTATTGGAGAATCCGGACATTAGAAAAATGCTATTTAGGTGGCATCTCTACAATGTGCGATCATTAAAAACGAACAGAGATTTCTTCTTATCTGTAATTATGAATAAAATAAAATCGTCATAACTCACCATAGTCAAGAAACCCGGCAAAGGGTATATAAATGACGTATTTATACATTAATATCAAAAATCATATATAAATGAAATCATTCATAAAAATTTATCTATTTGCAGCTTCCCTATCAATATGCAGTTGTGCCAACGACATGGAATCAGTTTCGGAAAAACCCAACGCTACAACCGAGATCTCATTCGAATTCGATTTATCAGGTAATGCGGATAGCCAGACAAAATGTGATCCGATATTTCCCGAAACTGATTGTGCAAGCGTCGAAGAGTTGATATCCTATGCCCAGGCAGGAACACTACGACTTGATATCACGATCGGTACGACAGAAGGTGATATGATTACTCATGAGAGAAGCTATGTGTCGAAAATCGTTTGGAGTAATAACCGGTTTGTAGCCGAACCTATTTCATTTATAGCTGGCAGCTATGCCGTTACGCAAGCAATTGTTTCCAATCTCACACCTGACAACCGGTTGGATCTGCTCTATTCGGCTGTAGATCATTCTTCTGCTTATGCTAAATATGTAAAGGAACCTCTTCCTGTATATTTCAAAGTCGGCAACAACAAAGGAGATGTGCCTTTGTACAAAAAACACAATATGTTTCTGTATATGCTTTGTGTAATGGAAGAAAATCCGCAGGATTTCGGTTTCATAAAGTGGAATATTAATTTTGCGAAAATATATAGCCTTCCTTTCGCGATCAATATATGCAATTCTGAGGGAGAAGATTTTGTTGGCAGGGGAATACTGACGATTCAATACGGCATTTTTAAGGACGGCTCTTTTCATATTTCCGAAGACTATCAGCCCGATGTAATCACTTTCCCGAAAACGAACACATCCTTAGCGAAAATGAATTTCGCCGATCATTACATCATTGATAATAAATCCGAAGGATATCGGTTCAGTTTGGAAATAAAAGAACCTGAATACCGGATATTCTCTGCTGACGTTAACTTACAAACGCTGATCGATTACAAAAACAGCAATGCATGGGACGCCTATTTGAATCTACTTCATTTTAATTTCTGCACGGGTGAAATCTGGTTTTTTTATAATTCCACGCCTCTTTAAAACTAAATAGTTATGAGTAATTTCTTCATTTAGTAGATTAAATTGTTTTATTAAAAAAACGCATTATTCATCAAAAGAATCGTGCGTTTTTTATGTTAACCAGATCTATAAATCAATACATTATAAAAATACAATATCATTCATTACCTCTTCGATAAAAGAAAGTTGAATTTAACAGTATTCAATTTTATTGATAATATTAGCTTAATTGTTTGATCACACATCACAAAGAAAGAATCCAACTACCTTTATTTTGCATGTGATGACTTTTAAAAATCGAACTCCGACAACAATAAATATGTTTGATTAAAAATATCGACTAAGATATTCAGAATCAAACTAGAAGCTTTATTATGAAAAATTTATTTCTGAGTTTAATGAGTATGCTTGCTCTCGGTCTTGTTACACCGAGTTGCACCAATGAGAAAGAGATGAATTCGGAAACCCCCGATGCGACGGCCGAAGTAGCCTTTGAATTAAACTTATTGGGAAACCCGAACGAAGAAGGAACCAAGGCATTTACTACCGAATTGGGGAAATGTGCCTCACAGGGAGATTTAGAAAATCTGGCTGATGCCGGAAACCTGACGTTGAATGTGACTATCAAGAATTCGGCAAACGTCGAAAGCGTAAAAACACCGAAAATCCGTTGGAACGGAACCAAATTCATAGCTGATCCGATATTATT
The DNA here is from genome assembly GCA_051646395.1 of Bacteroidales bacterium. GTDB lineage: Bacteria > Bacteroidota > Bacteroidia > Bacteroidales > JAUNSR01 > JAUNSR01. The sequence continues at coordinate 81 of JBOFCW010000126.1, read as the reverse complement.
GGGTGCAGGCTCCTATATTGCAACAGCTGCTACCGTAACCAATGGCTCGAATGAAGTATTGTTTTCCGCCGTAGCATCCGG
>JBOFCW010000100.1:0-2837 GCA_051646395.1 Bacteroidales bacterium | reverse complement strand
CTGACCAGACCTCGCTTCATAATCCCTGGTCAGGTGGATATTATCCGGTAGGCATTTCTTTCGCAGAAGCCAATCGATTGATGGCGGAAGAACCCGGATTATTTGAAGAAAAAGTCAGGGATTCGTTACGTAGACAGGTGAAGGCCATTAACAAACTGGCAACAAAAGGGATGTATTTTTTCGATTATGGGAATGCATTTTTACTCGAGGCATCCCGTGCGGGAGCAGATATCATGACGGGAGAAGATAAATTCAGATATCCGTCCTATGTACAGGATATTATGGGTCCATTGTTTTTCGATTATGGGTTCGGACCGTTCCGCTGGGTCTGTACTTCGTGTGATCCGAAAGATCTTGCCGTAACCGATAAGATTGCATCGAAGGTCTTGAAGAAAATCCTCAAAAACGCACCGCAACAAATTGCACGCCAGCTTGAAGACAATATACACTGGATCGAGGCCGCATCACAAAACAATCTCGTTGTGGGTTCGCAGGCCCGTATCCTTTATGCCGATTCGGAATCGCGTATCGCTATTGCCAAAGCTTTTAACGAAGCTATCGCCAAAGGAGATATTTCGGCTCCCGTAGTATTAGGAAGAGATCATCACGATGTTTCGGGTACCGATTCTCCCTATCGTGAGACTTCGAATATTTACGATGGTTCTGCTTTTACAGCCGATATGGCGGTGCAGAATGTGATCGGTGATTCGTTTCGCGGAGCAACGTGGGTTTCGCTGCATAACGGAGGCGGAGTCGGCTGGGGAGAGGTGATGAATGGTGGCTTCGGAATGGTAATCGATGGAAGTGAGGCGAGTCGTATCCGGATCAAAGAGATGCTGCATTGGGATGTGAACAACGGTATCGCACGCCGCAGCTGGGCACGTAATGAGGGAGCCATATTTGCTATCCGGCGTGAAATGGAGCGGGTACCCGGACTAAAAGTGACCTTGCCCAATCTGGCTGACGACTCGCTGATCGAGGGCTTGTTTTGATTTGTCGATTCGATATTAATTCAGTAAGAAAATAATTCTAATACCTGTAAAACATGAATATGGAACATTTTATTTCGGATACTCCGCTTACGATAGAGGAGATTCATCAGATCGTTTCGAACCACCGGCATTTGCGCCTGTCGGCAGAAGCGGTGGATAAGATCAGAACCTGCAGGGAATACCTCGATGAAAAAATGAAAACTCAAACGGACCCGATTTACGGGATAAATACCGGATTCGGTTCGTTATGTGATATAAAGGTAGATCCTGATCAGCTCTCGCAGTTGCAAACCAACCTGATCGTTTCACATGCCTGTGGTACGGGAAAAGAGGTGCCCCAGGAGATTGTTCGTTTGATATTATTGTTGAAAATCCGTTCGCTGGCTTATGGATATTCAGGAGTTCAGCTCATTACGGTGGAGCGGCTGATTGATTTTTATAATCACGATATCCTGCCGGTCGTTTTCGAACAGGGTTCGTTGGGTGCATCGGGCGACCTGTCGCCGCTGGCGCACCTGAGCCTCCCATTGCTGGGTATCGGCGAGGTTTATTACAAGGGCAAACGCATGGCGGCCTCGGAGGTACTGGCCGGTTTCGGCTGGACACCGATCAAGCTGCAATCGAAGGAGGGGCTTTCGCTGATCAACGGAACTCAGTTTATGGGAGCCTATGCTGTGTGGAGTATTATTCATGCGCGGAATTTGCTCAAATGGGCCAATCGGATCGGTGCGCTTTCGCTCGATGCTTTCGACGGACGCAAAGAACCTTTTCATCCGGAAATACATAAACTGCGCCCCCATTCGGGACAAATCGACGTGGCTGCCGACATTCTTTCGTTGCTTGAAAATAGTGAATTGATGGAGCGGTCCAAAGCACATGTGCAAGATCCTTATTCGTTCCGTTGTATCCCTCAGGTTCATGGAGCAACGGCCATGACAATCGATTTTTGTGAAAAAATAGTGACAACGGAAATTAATAGTGTAACAGATAACCCTACGATCATTCCGGAAGAGGATCTGATTATTTCGGCCGGTAATTTTCACGGCGAGCCGCTGGCTCTTGCCATGGATTACCTGGCTATCGGAGTTGCCGAACTTGCGTCCATCTCCGGGCAGCGCACGTACCAACTGATTAAGGGTGTCAGGGAATTGCCTAAATTTCTGGTTGCCAATCCGGGTCTGAACAGCGGCTTTATGATTCCCCAATATACGGTGGCTTCTATCGTGAGTCAGAACAAACAATTGTGTACGCCGGCTTCGGTAGATTCGATCGAATCATCCCAGGGTCAGGAGGATCACGTAAGTATGGGTGCCAACGCTGCTACCAAACTGTACCGGGTTGTCGAAAATTCGGAACAGGTGCTGGCCGTTGAACTATTCAATGCAGCGCAGGCACTTGACTTCCGACGTCCGCTACAAACCTCTCCTGCGCTTGAAGGGATCGTAACGGAATTCCGCAAAGAGGTTCCATTTATCGAGAATGATGAGGTGATGTATAACCACATGCGGCGCTCGCTCCTGTTCATTCGCAGGAGGATGGATTTTATCTGATAATCATTTAACAAGCTGTTCGTGTTTATATTCCATAGAGAAATACGAACAGCTTTTACTTTTAAAAACCGGGCATAATGAATCAGCCAGACAAAAGAGCAGATAAAAGAGTTTTGATCCGTAATATCGGACAGTTGGTGGGAATTACAGACGCTCTCCGTTTGCATGGAGATCGGATGAAGGAGATTCAGAAAATCGAACAGGCAGCACTGGTAATCCGGAATGGCCTGATCGAACAATTCGGAGAAGAATCACGCGTGATGTCTTCTTTTTATGAGTCGCCGATGCAATCCGA
>JBOFCW010000094.1:0-2912 GCA_051646395.1 Bacteroidales bacterium | reverse complement strand
AAAAATCTTATCCAGGTATTTCGGAGCGACGGACAACAGCCGTTTCCCCAGCTCGATAGCAGGCTCGTGGGTAAGACCGCCGAACATGATGTGTGCCATTTTATCGAGTTGATTTCTCACCGCTTCATTTAATACGGGGTGGTTATAACCATGTATGGCTGCCCACCAGGACGACATTCCGTCGATTAGTTCTTGTCCGTTTTCAAGGCATATCCGGCTTCCGTATGCATTTTTTACGGGATAAACAGGAAGTGGTTCCGTGGCTGAAGCATAAGGATGCCACAGATGCAATCGGTCGAATTCTGTGTTATTCATTTTCGTAAGTCGTTTTATATCCGGTTTGTTTAAATAGAGTCAGATCATCGGCAACGGAGGAGCCGATCGTTGTTAGTAAATCTCCGATTATAGCCGAGTTGATACCGATGTATAAGGCTTTTTGTTGTGCCTCTCTTGAAAGTTGAGATCTGCCACCTGAAAAACGCAGGTATGCATCTGGATTGATAAATCGGAACAGCGCGATGGTGAGTAGAATCTCATCCTCTGTCAGTGGAGTGACGGTTTCTAAAGGAGTGCCCGGTATGGGTACGAGTATGTTGATCGGGATACTTTTTATATTCAGATCCCGCAGCGTAAATGCCAGATCAATCCGGTCCTGACGAGATTCGCCCATTCCGATAATGCCGCCCGAACAAACATCCATACCGACATTTCGTGCCGCTTTGATGGTTTCTATTTTAGCTTCCTGCGTATGTGTCGTGCATAATTGTCTGAAATACCCGGGGGATGCTTCCAGGTTGCAATGGTACCGGCTTACGCCGGCCTGAAAGAGTTTCGCCATTTCGGACTGATTCAATAATCCCAGAGAAGCGCATAAACGGATATTCGATCTCTTTTTTATTTCCTCATAAGTCTTACAAACCATATTCAGTTCACTTGCATTGAGTTTTTTGCCACTGGTTACGAGCGAAAAGCGGTGAATGCTCTGTTTCTCATTGTGTAAAGCCTGCTCCATACATACTTCTGCCGGTAGTAGTCTGTATATTTCAGAATTTGTTTTGTAATGGGCTGATTGTGCGCACCATTTACAATCTTCCGGACACTTGCCGGATTTGGCGTTGATAATGGAGCACGTATCGAATCGGTCTTGCAGCAGGGTGCGTGTAATTTCATGTGCGGCAAGAAATAATTCATCTCTTTTGCCACTGATAAGCAGTTCGATGTCTTCTTTCTGAATCGCTTTTCCTTTCAGAATAAGCTCTTTGATAGTCTGGATATTATTCATCTGTATATATATTATTTTTTTTCATTAAAGTCAGATGCGCCATTTATATACCTTCTGTTGGAGATAGAAAAAGCGCATATAAACAGGAGTGATCCCGCCTATATGCGCTTAATATTGAATGATAATGTGTGCGAAAATTTACATCCGATGCAAATTTAGCGGATGGAAGGATGCAAAGTTCGTATAATGATTTTTCAAGAAGGAGTTGATTGGGTTGTTCATCGGGGTCGGTATCTTCAGGTGAATCCGTAAACAACTCTTTCGCCGAATGGATAATACCATAAGCAAACGGCTGTTTGTTTAAAGAGGCGTCTGCGATGGTGTTTTTGAGTTGTCCGATTATCACATGCCGCCCCATGCTATAAAATGCAGCAAACTTACTTCGGTTCCAACGGCGGAAACGAAGTGCGGTTTGAGGCAATGAATAACGGCGATATTGCATGGGCATGTGATTTATTATGGGGATAAATATAGTAATTGTTCTTTTTTAAAATCCGCGTTAAGAAAAAAATATGTCTTTTTTCTCAACGCGGATTCATATAAAGAAGGGGTAATGCTCCTGATATTAGTTGCTTATATTCCGGGTCAGGGCAGTTTGTTAGAAATTGGTTTTTTCGATTTCGAAATAAGCCTGGGGATGAAGACATGCCGGACAAACCTTCGGTGCTTCTTTGCCAACATGAATATAGCCGCATTTGCGACACTGCCATACCACTTCATCCTCACGGGCAAATACTTTCGCATCTTCGATATTGCTGATGAAAGAGCGGTATCGGCTTTCATGTCCTTTTTCTGCTATGACAATCGCGCGATACATTTGGGCAATTGCCGGAAAACCTTCCTGTTCGGCTATATCGGCAAACTTGGGATACATATCGTACCATTCTTCGTGTTCACCGGCCGCTGCTTCTATCAGATTTTCGAGTGTAGTTCCGATTACTCCCGCGGGGTATTTCCAGGTGATTTCAACTTCACCACCTTCTAAAAATTTAAACATCCGTTTGGCATGTACGAGCTCTTGTTCGGCCGTTTCCAGAAAAATGGCTGCGATTTGTTCGAATCCGTCTTTTTTAGCCTGGTTGGAATAATATGTATATCGGTTTCTCGCCTGACATTCTCCTGCAAAAGAGATGAGCAGGTTTTTTTCTGTTTGTGTTCCTTTCACTGATTTCATAGGTGTAAAATTTAAATGTATGAATTGGTAATTAATCGTAGTTTTCATAAAGACTATGTATATAAATAAAAAATACGTCTGTTTTGTTCTGAAATTTTACTTTTTAAGCAGATATTCGATGGTATTTTATGGAATGAAATAAATGCAAATGTAACAGATTGTTATAAAAATGGCTTTTCTGATGTATTATAATTGTTATATTTGTAAAATATATTTCAATCTATAAAAACATAGTATATATGGAGAAAAAATTACTCTTTGGATTTTTTGTTTTCGGTATGTCATTTTTCTCTCTGAGTTCAACGAATCTGTTGCAGGCAAAGCAGGAGATGAAGGCCGTTTTAACGGCAAGAGACACGACAGTGACAATTTCTTCCAATGGATTCGATCGGGCATCGGATCTGGACCGATGGCAGGTTGAGACCACGAATAGAGATAAAACCTGGCAGACCGGGA
>JBOFCW010000066.1:0-3662 GCA_051646395.1 Bacteroidales bacterium | reverse complement strand
CTATGGGATAAAATGGTTGTGCGTCGCTATATTGGCGGTGTTCCGACCGGAGGTACTACTGATGCGGAAATCAAGATGTTTGAAGATGGAGCTACCTATTCACATTGGCCTTTTTCTTTGAAACTGATACCAGGCGGCGATGTTATCCTGAGTTATGAACGAAGCGTAAGTGCAGGAAAAACGGATGAAATCATCTGTCGTCGATTTACGCGTTCGTTGGAACAAGTATGGATGAAAACGATCAACGGTCGCCCGACTTCCAAAAGTACGTCGCGGGATATTCCGTCATACGGTAATCAATTCGTGATGCAATGGATGGAAGAGGATGACGAAATCAATAGCAGCATGCGAATTCAGAATATCAATCACGACGGTGAATTGGGAATGGCGATGGTTACTTCTCTTGACAAGCTATCTGCCCAGCAAGGGGTTGTTGTCGCTCCAACGGTAGTAACCGATGAAATGAACGTACAGCTGGATATGGCAACGCAAGCAAATGTTGCGATTCAGGTATATAATCTGTTCGGTAGCAGAATCGCAGTCCTTCATCAGGAACAGATGCCGGCCGGTACCCACCAGCTGAGCTATTCATTGGCTGATTATCAGTCGGGAGTATATCTGGTTGAAGTAAAGGTTGGAAATTCGAACCATACACAACGCATCATCGTAAAATAATAACGATTCAATAATGAAGTATTTATATAAAGTATTCCTTTCTGTACTTCTGATGACAGTTTCTTCGTTGGGCCTTTCGGCTCAGCGAAAAGCTGTCAATGGAGTTTATGAAGGAATTGTCAAGATTAAATTAGACGCTCAGACAGCGGAACGATTGAACAGCAATATGTTTAACAGCCGTTCGGCACAGACCTTTGGTGTTTCTCAATTGGATGCGGTTCTTTCTACAGCGAGCGTGAGTCGTATCGAACGACTCGTTCCCTATGCTGCCAAACATGAAGCCAAACTGGCTAAGTCAGGGTTGAACCGTTGGTATGTGATTTATTACGATAAACAAGTCGCGCCGGCTTCTTTGGCGCGCGAACTTTCGGCTGTAGGAACAGTGGAAAAGACCAGCCTTGAACTGGAATCAAAACCGTTTGGCGTTGAGTCTCAGTTGACTGTTACGCAACAGGCCGTAAAATCCATGATGAATGATCCGCGTTTGCGCGATCAATGGCATTATGATAACATGGGTTTGAATGGGGGACGAATCGGAGCCGACGTAAAATTGGCCCGTGCGCATGCGATTGAAACCGGAAAACCGAATGTAATCGTATCCATTCATGATTTCGGTGTAGATTATTCTCACCTGGATCTGACACAGAATATGTGGGTCAATCAGGCGGAGATGAACGGAGTACCGGGCATCGACGATGATGGCAACGGTTATGTGGATGATATTTATGGTTATAATTTCGCAGCCTCTTCTGCTAAAATCAATCCCGGAGAACATGGAACACATGTTGCCGGAACAGTTGCAGCCGTAAATAACAACGGAATCGGGGTTGTCGGCGTAGCGGGCGGTAACGGATTGCCCGATAGCGGGATCCGCTTGATGTCTGCACAAACTTTCGATTCGGGAAGCTCTGCGGCCGGACGCCATGCGAATTCTTTGATTTATGCTGCAAACAACGGTTCTGTGATTGCGCAAAACTCATGGGGATACACTACGCCGGGCGGATACGAAGCGGAAACACTTGAGGCGATCGATTATTTTATCGATTTTGCAGGTGATTATCCCGGTTCTCCTTTGAAGGGAGGTTTGGTGATATTTGCTTCCGGTAACTCATCGATGGGCGGAATGTTCTATCCGGGCTGTTATGACCGGGTGGTGTCTGTAAGTTCGACCAATAACAAAGATGAAGCTTCATTTTACACCAATTACGACGGATGGGTAACCTTGTCGGCTCCGGGAGGAGAAACAAGTGCAAGCTCGGATCCGCGGGGAGTATTGAGTACGGTACCTAATCACCGCTACGACTTTCTGCAGGGAACATCCATGGCTTGTCCGCATGTGTCGGGGGTAGCCGCATTGATCGTTTCAAAATTCGGTCATGAAAAATATACGCCGCAAGAGGTGAAGCACCGTTTGATCCAATCGACGGATACGCTCGAATACTTGTTGCCGAAATACCGTGGCAAGATGGGTGCAGGACGCCTGAATGCATGGATCGCTCTGTCTGATCCGAAAGGTAAGACGCCGTCGAAACCGCAAATGAGTGTAGTTTCAGCTTCGCAGGATGCAGTCAATCTATCCTGGAGTGTGGTGGCTGATGCCGGTGGTGCCTATGTGAATACCTACCAACTGTTTTATTCGGACAAGCCGCTTTCTGCCGCTAACCTGACTAACGCACAGTGTGTGCAGGTTAGAACGTCCCGTTTACTGGATCAGAAAACGACTTATGAGGTAAAACGATTAAACAGTAACGGAACATACCATTTTATCCTGAAGGCGATCGACTTGTTCGGAAACGCGTCTTATTCGGAACCGTTGACTGCTTCGACCGAAGCCGGGCCCGCGCTGAATATTTTCCATGAAGATTTTAACTTCAACCTGACTTATCCGAACCTGCAACAGCAGCAGACGATTCGTATCGGAAATGAAGGCGTAGGCGAATTGCGCTGGGAAAGTACCGTTCAGAAAATCATCGATACGCCTCTCAAATCATTGCTTTTGAAAAAATCGAATCCGTTGTCAATGGATTCGGATGCAGTGATGGACGTGACAGATGTGAAGCCGTATGCGGTTTCTTCATCTATCGGCGAAGAGGTCGTATTTACAGACAGTATCTGGTATGATCCGAACCGGAGAGGCGATAAACGCATCGGTATCAATACGGCGGGTGCCGTTTACACTGTCGGGAAACGCTTTACTGTTTCGCAAGAACGCGGTTTTATTCTATCTCATGTGAAATATACCTTCTCGCGCGACGGATCAAATCTTCCTTTGATTTTCGAAGTATATAAAGACGGTGTTTATCCGAATTCAGGAGAGCTTGTTTCTGAATTCATGTATTATGGCGGTGAAGTGATGCCTGCCGACCATTTGGTGGAATTGCCGACTCCTGTCAAATTCAACAAGGGAGAATATTTCTGGGTTGTCGTTTACCATCCGCAAGGAATGCGCACGCCGTCGCTCATCAACGAGCCGGAATATATGGCGGATTATGATTACGTAAGTAGTGACGCGGGTAACAACTGGAGCGAGATTTCGGTGGCATACGGCAAACCGGCTATGTTTAAGATTCGTGCTCTTCAGGGAACAACGATGTCGCATATCTCATTGAGCCCTGACTTTGGAAAGGTTGCTCCGGGAATGTCTGAAAATGTTAATGTATTCCTGGATGCATCTCGTTTGATCAACGGTATTCACAAGGCGAATATCTACATCATGAGTAATGATGCAGCTAACGGACGTTTCACGGTGCCTGTGATCCTGAATGTGGCAGGTCAGTTGCCGCAACCGGTAATGGACCAGAACATCCTTGAGTTTGCCGGTGTTTCGGTTGGGGGAATGATGTCTAAAGACTTGACGATAACCAATAAAGGTTATGGTGTATGGAATGTTTCGGAAATTCGTTTGTCAAACAGCGACTACCGTGTAAATAGCGAAGGTTTCTCGTTGCAACCCGGCGAACAAAAAACAATCCGCATCGACTTCATCC
>JBOFCW010000017.1:0-6414 GCA_051646395.1 Bacteroidales bacterium | reverse complement strand
AAATTGAAATATTGCAATACGACATGCAAAAAAGACTATACCTACTGTTGTGTTTGTTTCTGATGATCTGCCCAGCAGGGTTTGCGCAGGAACAATCGGCGCAGGATACGATTTACAATCCCGCGGTGCTGTATTCGGCGACTCCAAAAAAATACGAGATTGCCGGTATTTCGGTGACCGGAGTGAAAAACTATGAAGATTATGTATTGATCGGCTTCTCTGGCTTGAGCGTCGGTCAGCAAATCACAATCCCTGGTGATGATATCACCACGGCTGTGCGTCGTTTCTGGAAACAGGGACTTTTCTCGGATGTTTCTATTTCGATAGAAAAAGCTGTCGGGAATAAAGTATGGTTGAATATTGCATTGAAGCAACGTCCGCGTATTTCGTCGCTTAATTATGAGGGGATCAAGAAGTCTGAAAAAGAGGATCTTGATATTCAGCTCGGTTTGGTGAAGGGGAATCAGATTACTCCGAATATGGTTGACAGAGCCAAAAAGCTCATCAAGCGTTATTTCGATGAGAAAGGTTTTCAGAATGCGGATGTCCAGATCGCACAGCGCGATGATTTGTCGAATGAGAACCATGTGATCGTGGATATCATCATCGATAAAAAAGACAAGGTGAAAGTAAACGATATCATTATCGATGGTAACGAGGTGATGTCGGACAACAAGATCCAGCGCGTGATGAAGAAAACCAACAAAAAAGGCAAATTGCTGAATTTGTTCCGGTCGAAGAAATTCGTGAAAGAGGAATTCGAGAATGACAAGCAGCTGATCATTGATAAATACAATGAGTTGGGATATCGTGATGCACATATCGTAAAGGATTCGGTATGGATGCATGATGATAAAACGGTAAATGTTTATCTTGAAATAGAAGAAGGAAAGAAATACTACGTGCGCAACGTGAAGTTTGTCGGAAATACGATTTATCCGTCAGACTATCTGCAGAGCGTGTTGGGTATGAATCCGGGTGATGTTTACAATCAGAAAAAGATCACAGACCGTATCCATACGGATGAAGATGGTATCGGAACGCTTTATATGGACCAGGGTTATTTATTCTTCAATCTTGATCCGGTAGAGGTGAACGTACAGAATGACTCCATCGATTTGGAGATGCGTATTTACGAAGGACAACCTGCTCGTATCAATCGTGTCCGCATCGAGGGGAATGACCGTTTGTATGAACATGTGGTTCGCCGTGAGTTGCGTACGCGTCCGGGAGAATTGTTCAGTAAAACAGACCTTATCCGTTCGGCACGTGAGCTTGCGCAGACAGGACACTTCAATCCTGAAAATATGAATCCGCTGCCGATTCCGGATCCGGAAAACGGTACGGTAGATATCCTTTACGCGCTCGAATCGAAAGCGAACGACCAGATCGAGTTTTCGGCCGGTTGGGGACAAACGGGTATCATCGGTAAGCTGAGTCTGAAGTTTACGAACTTCTCGATGAAGAATCTGTTTAATCCGAGCACATATAAAGGGATTATTCCTCAGGGAGAGGGGCAGACCTTTACGATTTCTGCACAGACCAATGCGCGTTATTACCAGTCGTACAGTATGTCTTTCTTCGATCCGTGGTTCGGAGGGAAACGCCCGAACTCGTTCTCTGTATCGGCCTACTATAGCCGCCAGACGGATATGAGCAGCAACTATAATTTCAACAACTATATGGATCCGTATATGTATGGCGGAGGTATGTATGGCAACGGAATGTATGGTAATAATTATTACGGTAACAACTATAATTATGAATATGCGCTCGATCCGGATAAATCAATCCAGATGCTCGGAGCTACACTTGGATTCGGTAAACGTCTGACGTGGCCGGATGACTATTTCCAGTTCTCTGCAGCATTGTCTTATCAGTTATATATTCTGAAAGACTGGCAGTATTTCCCGGTAACCAACGGAACAAGTAATAATATCAATCTGGAGTTGAATCTGACCCGCAACTCGATCGATAATCCGATCTATACCCGTCGCGGTTCGACGTTCACTGTGAGCGGAACGGTAACACCTCCTTACTCATTGTTCAACGGAGGCAAGAATATCAACAAACAGGATGTTTACGCCAAGGAGAACCTGAGATGGCTGGAATATTATAAAGTTAAGTTCGGAGCGAAAACATATACTCCGCTTACATCCAATAACAATACGCTCGTGCTTCATACACGTGTAGATATGGGATTCCTGGGTTACTATAACAAGTACAAACGCTCGCCGTTCGAGTCTTACTACATGGGTGGTGACGGGATGTCAGGATACAGCTCAAGTTACATTACCGAAACGATTCCATTGCGCGGATATGAGAATGGTGCTATCACAGACGGTTACGGAAGAGATGTTGCAACGACTTATGCGCGTTTCGTAGCAGAGCTTCGCTTCCCATTCATGCTTCAGCCATCATCAACGATCTATGGAGCAGCGTTTGTTGAAGCCGGGAATGCATGGACGGAGTTGAAGAACTTCAATCCATTCAGTTTGAAACGTTCTGCCGGCCTTGGTGTTCGTATCTTCCTGCCGATGATCGGTATGATGGGTATCGACTGGGCTTATGGTTTCGACCCTGTATTCGGATCTCGTCAGTATAGCGGAAGTAACTTCCACTTTATTATCGGACAAGAATTCTAATAAAAACGCTTATAATTATTATATTGCGTCTTGTTTTTCTCTTCGGGAGAAACAAGACGCAATTTTTTTTGTTATTTTTATTCAATCGTACATTTAATACAACGTGTTATGAAAAAGTATTTAGTGATATTCGCATTGGCATTTGTGGCCTTTCTTCCGGTATCGGCTCAAAAATATGCCCTGATCGATATGGAGTATATTTTGAAAAATATTCCGGCTTATGAGATGGCCAACCAGCAGCTGGATCAGATTTCGAAACGCTGGCAGGCGGAAGTGGAGGCGCAGGTGGCCGAAGTGGAAACCCTGTATAAGAATTATCAGGCGGAGATGGTTTTTCTTTCGCAGGATATGAAAAGCAAGCGAGAGGAAGCGATTGTGGCCAAAGAGAAAGAGGTGCAGGAATTACGGCGCAAGTATTTCGGTCCGGAAGGGGAATTGTTTAAAAAGCGGGAAGCTCTTATTACTCCGATTCAGGACGATATTTATAATGCCGTAAAAGGAGTGGCAGATGATAAAGGGTATATGATGATCATGGATCGTGCTTCTTCTCAGAATATCATCTATGCATCTCCGCGAATCGATATTAGTAATGATGTATTGGTAAAATTAGGATATTCAAAATAAATATCTAATTTTGTGGCTTAGTGTCCGATAGAGGCTTTTCCCAGCGGACGTGACCCTGATAAACTAAATTAAAAACAATCTATATGTTTAAAAAACTAATCATTGCTGCTCTGTGTATGATGCCTTTCGTTGGTTTCGCACAGACCTTTAAATTTGGTAACATCAACTCTGCAGAGGTTTTTGAATTGATGCCTGAAAAACAAGCTTTCCAGAAAGATATGGAAGCGCTAAACAAAAAGTATGAGACCGAACTTCAGAAAATGGGTGAGGAATATCAGAAAAAAATGTCTGAGCTAATTAACGCGAAAGATTCATTGCCTGAAAATATCCGTACGCGTCGTGCGCAGGAAATCGGTGAATTGGAGCAACGTATTCAGAATTTCCGTCAGGTAGCTGAGCAGGATTTCCAACAGCAGCAGAATGCGAAACTGGGTCCGATCTTCGAAAAGATCTCTAAAGCGATCAAAGAAGTAGGTGCTGAAAATAGCTTCACTTACATTTTCGATTTGAGCAACTCTGGTATCGTTTATTTCTCGGAGCAAAATACGGTAGATGTATTGCCACTTGTAAAAACAAAACTTGGTTTGAAATAATTCACCTTGTATAAAGCATTTAAAAAGGCTGTTCGAATCGGACAGCCTTTTTATTTTTTTGTACTTTTATTCCCGTAAAAAGTAAAATCTATGCAAGATTCAACAATAACAAAGGCACCTATCGGTGTTTTCGATTCGGGATACGGAGGGTTGACGATTCTGGAAAAAATGCGTCAACGTTTACCTGAGTATGATTTCATTTATTTGGGTGATAATGCCCGTGCCCCTTATGGCACGCGTTCGTTCGAGCTTGTATATGAGTTTACGCTGCAGGCTGTAGAGGAGCTTTTCCGGATGGGATGCCGGCTGGTCATATTGGCGTGTAATACGGCCTCGGCCAAGGCTCTTCGTACCATTCAGCAGAATGATCTGCCCCGCCTGGGGATGAACAGACGTGTGCTCGGGGTAATTCGTCCGACGGTCGAAGTGATTACGGATATGAGTTATACCGGACACGTCGGGCTTTTCGGTACGGTAGGCACGATCGCCTCCGAATCTTATCCGCTGGAGTTAAAGAAGCTGTCGCCCGAATTGGTCGTGACGGGTGAAGCCTGTCCGATGTGGGTGCCGCTGGTAGAGAATCGGGAGGCACATAAGCCGGGTGCGGATTATTTCATCCGTCAGCATGTCGATCGCCTGCTCGAAAAGGATCCTCAGATCGATACCATTATTCTCGGATGTACGCATTATCCGATTTTACAAGACAAGATAAGAAGTTATCTGCCTCCGCATATCCGTCTGGTTGCGCAGGGTGAAATTGTAGCCGATAGTCTGGCTGATTATCTGAATCGTCATCCTGAAATGGACGAGCGTCTCTCTAAGAATGGGAAATGCAGGTTTTATACCACCGAGTCGGAACTCCGTTTTGGTGAATTTGCCTCGCTCTTTCTTGGAGAGGAGGTTGCTGCAAGCCGGTTGCATCTGGGAGATAAAATCTGACATAAAAAAAAGCATGGTCTAACAACCATGCTTTTTTTTTATGTCAGATTATTCACTGATTTACTCAACGATCTCTTCATCATACCACTTCGAATACATCAGGTAGTTCGTTGCGATTTTCTGATTGATTTCGCGCGACTGCTCCGGGTCGACTTTTTTGATAAATCTTGCCGGTGAGCCAGCGTAGAGGGCGTCCGGTTCGATGATCGTCTTGCTGAGTACGACCGAGCCTGCGGCTACGATCGCGCCTTCGCCAACAACCGCATCATCCATAACGACGGCTCCCATGCCGATCAGTGCGAAGTCTTTGATTTTGGCACCATGGATGGTGACGTTGTGTCCGATGGATACGTCGTCGCCGATTTCGATGGTGGATTTCTGGTATAGCGTGTGCAACACGGATCCGTCCTGGATGTTCACACGGTTTCCTACCCGGATGGAGTTGACGTCGCCACGCAATACGGTGTTAAACCAGATGCTGCATTGGTCGCCGATCACCACATCGCCGATAATAGTGGCATTATCGGCCAGGAAGCAATCCTTGCCGATAACGGGAGTGAAGCCTCTTAAGGGTTTTATGAGTGCCATAATCAGATTGCTTTCGTTTTGGCCGCCAGCCATGTTTTTTCTTCTTCCGTCAGTGCCGGTGCGAGTTTGTCATAAACCTGGCGATGGTAGTTGTTTAACCATTCTTTTTCTGTTTCGTCCAGCAATGCCGGCTCGATTCCTTTCAGATCGAAAGGGAACAGGGTCAGCGTTTCGAAGCCGTAGAATTTGCCGAATGCCGATTCTCCGTCTTCAACGGTCAGGATCAGGTTTTCGTGGCGGATACCATATTCGTTTGTGATATAAAGTCCCGGTTCGTTCGATGTTACCATTCCCGGAACGAGTAATGTCGGGTTGTGGTTCAGTCGGATGCTCTGAGGGCCTTCATGTACATTCAGGAAGTGGCCGATACCATGTCCTGTGCCATGTAGGTAGTTCATGTGCAGGTTCCATAGCGCGCGGCGGGCCAGCACGTCGAGTTGGTCTCCGCGTGTGCCTTGTGGAAACTTAGTAAGCGACAAGTCGATGTGTCCTTTCAGCACGAGAGTGAAATCTCTTTTCTGTTGTGCTGTCGGTTCGCCCAGGATGGTTGTGCGGGTGATGTCGGTTGTGCCGTCGAAATACTGAGCGCCCGAATCGATCAGCAGGAATCCCTCATTGTGGATCGTGGCATCCGACTCCGGAGTCGCACGGTAGTGAACGATCGCCCCGTGGCCTTTGTAGCCGGCGATGGTGCTGAAGCTTTCGCCAACGTAGTTCTCCTGTTGTTCGCGGAATTCGATCAGTTTGTCTCCGATCAGGCATTCGGTTACTTTCCCTGCAGGGATATTTTCTTCCAGCCAGCGGAAGAAACGAACCAATGCAACTCCATCTTTAATCATCGCTTTGCGGAAACCGGCGATTTCGGTTTCGTTTTTGACAGCTTTCATTAGTCCGACCGGAGAGGTGGCGCGGATGATGTTGCATTCTTTTGAAGCGGAGTCGTATAAGAAGTCGTTTACTTTTACCGGGTCGAGCAGCAGGCTGTATTCCTTGGGTAGCTGCCCCAGGAAGTCGCCGATTTTGTC
>JBOFCW010000009.1:0-7167 GCA_051646395.1 Bacteroidales bacterium | reverse complement strand
AATAGAACTCAGGAGTGGTTAGATCTCCTTTTTCATACTCTCCGAAAATACCGGTATGACCCGAAACCGAGGTTAGATTTTCTAAATCCGATATTCCAAGCAATTTAAAAGCATCAATACATGCTTGACGGTCGAGGTTCACTAAAACCACACCCAGATCAAAAATGATATTCTTAATCTTTTTCATAGAGATTATCATAAAAAAACAGCTGGCTGAAATGAATTTCATTCCAGGCAGCTGTTTATATTATAATTCGTTTTCTTTCATTCTTTCAGCATTTTCTGCTACAGTCAGCTGATCGATAATAGGTTGTATTTCACCCTCCATAATTGCACTTAAATTATAGAGCGTAAGATTGATGCGGTGATCAGTTACACGTCCCTGCGGGTAATTATAGGTGCGGATTTTAGCAGATCGGTCACCGGTGGATACCATGGTTTTACGCTTTGAAGCGATGTCGTCAAGGTATTTTTGGTGTTCTTTGTCATATATATATGTGCGAAGACGCGCCAAAGCACGTTGTTTGTTTTTGGGTTGGTCGCGTGTTTCGGTACATTCGATCAAAATCTCTTCTGATTCACCTGTATTCGGATTTTTCCAGATATAACGAAGACGAACTCCTGATTCGACTTTATTTACATTCTGCCCACCGGCTCCTCCCGAGCGGAATGTATCCCATTTTATCTCACCTTCGTTAATTTCAACATCAAAAGCTTCGGCTTCGGGTAGAACTGCAACAGAGGCTGCAGAAGTATGGACACGCCCTTGTGTTTCTGTAGCCGGAACACGCTGGACACGGTGTACACCTGATTCATATTTCATCGTACCATATACTTTTTCGCCGGAAACTGCAAAAATAATCTCCTTATATCCACCAGCAGATCCTTCGTTGCAACTCGAAAGTTCTACTTTCCAGCATTTTGATTCGCAGTATTTAGCGTACATTCGGAAAAGATCACCTGCAAATATAGCAGCTTCATCACCACCTGTTCCTCCACGGATCTCTACAATTGCATTCTTGTCATCTTGCGGATCGGCCGGAATCAGAAGTAATTTGATTTCTTCCTCTAATTCAGGTAAGCGTGTCGTGTTGGAATCGATTTCATCTTTTGCCATTTCGCGCATTTCAGGATCGTTATCTGTTTCCAGAATCAAACGGGCTTCTGCGATGCCATCGATCATGGATTTGTATTCATTGCGTGCAGCAACAATTTTTTCAAGATCACGGTATTCCTTGTTCAAACGCACGTAGCGTTTCATATCTGAAATGACAGCCGGATCGGTAATTAACGTCCCGATCTCTTCAAAACGTGATACCAATCCTTCAAGTTTATCTAAAAGTGTATTGTCGCTCATATATTCTTTTAATAACGGCGACAAAGGTAAACATTTTATTGCTCTATGACAATAGAAAACCCAAGGTACCGATAACCACCTGTATTACGGAACTGTCCATATGGAACAATACCCATATAACCATTCAGATAAAATCCGACACTATTGTAAAACCATTGGAATTTTGGCATGAATTTCCAGCCATAATAAGCGTTGATACACCAAGCCCGATTGTGCTCGGGTGATGTAGCATACCATTGTTCGAGCGTTTCATCCCATTTGACTACCGGATATTTATATTGCGCACGATTACGTAATTCTAAAGATAATACATTTAAAATATGATCATTAACAGCCCATCCGGTTGAACGTTGCCATTCATATTCGGCATAAAATTCAGTGCTGTTTTTCATTTTATGATTGTAGATTGAATCACCCTCATTGGGATAAATTCTAAACCAGCTTTTGGCAGTAGGATTTCGCAACATTAAACCGAACTTCAATGCATGGTTATTTTTACGGCTTCCGTTTGGATCATTCAGGCATACAGCCAGTTCTGAATATTCATAAGAGACATTTACTCTTGTTATCGGAAAACCGGCTTCTGCGCGTCGGATTGTGAGTTCATCTCCGATATGTGTACTCTCATGACAATACGGAGCTAAGCGGATGGATAGATTCTTCAGAAATTTATGTTTGGGAAATTCTTTAAGAACTTTGATTTCTCCAACAGCAAAGCGATAGTCTGTATTAAGAACCGGAGCGGATTGAGCTTTCAGATCCAGCCATAGATGAAAGCTGATCGGAAAATCGATACCAATAGCCCAGTTGTTTCGAAGTTCTTTCGACCAAACCGGAAGAAATATTCCTAAACTGACATTCAGGTAAGGGATATAATGATCCTTGTGGGGGTCGCTTACCGCATATTCTTCTCTGGCCCGTCCGAATCCTTCAGCAACCTTTGTCAATGGACCTTCCATTTCACAAATCAGAGGTTTTGAGAATTGTACAGGGATAAACCATCCATATCGGGTAGGAGGTAATTTATTTTCAGAAAACGCTTTGTTATTTTGAAAAATCAGAATGACAAAAACAATGTGAATGATTAAATAAAACTGTTTCATCTGAATTTAGGTGTTAAACCAACTTTAAAACAAAGAAACGATTAAAACGGTTTTTGGTTTTGAGTTTCAATTTCTGAACTTTCATGGATCCGTTATACTCCTTTGTTTCGGGAGCTGATTATAATTTATTCCTATCCGAACGATTGCCTCTCCGCAGAGGACAGATGAATCCTCCGCAGAGAACTCTGATGTCCTCCGCAGAGGATTCATCTGTCCTCTGCGGAGAACCACTTCTCGCAAAAGGTTCACTTCTATTTTTTTCTTTCAAATACAAATAAGAGTAAAACAGATAACAACATGTTTTTTTATTTAATCCATAATAATATTCAGGGTTTTAAAAACAATATAAGTACTTCATTCATAAAAGTAAATACTCCTTAATCTATGAAATCTGTTCTATCAGACACATAAACTAAGGAGTATACAGAATTAACAATAAGTCAGATCTTCGGTCCGAATTATTATATTATTGGTAAAGATAACGCTTAATGCTTCTTTTCGGTGTTTTTTCAAATTCCTCAAAATAAATTTTCACTTTGCTGATTTGACTATATGCCGGGAGGAGCGGATTCAGACTCTGGCGATTTTCTTCCATTTTTGCCTCAATCTGATCATGAGCGATGCCTTCGCGGTCAATGCTGTCAAAATCAGGATAGATGAGAGCGACGAGTTTACCTTCATTTTCTACTACGATTGATTCGCTGACGAAAGGCATGTTGTTTAATTGATCTTCTATCTCTTCCGGATAAATATTTTGCCCAGAGGGTCCTAGAATCATGTTTTTACTACGACCTCTTAAGAAAATAAAACCATCCTTATCAACAATACCCATGTCTCCGGTATTCATCCAGCCATCTTCTTTGAATACAGCTTGAGTTGCTTCGTCATTTTTATAATAACCCAGCATTACATTGTCTCCCTTTACATGAATTTCGCCTACCACATTTTCTGGATCGGTCGAATCGACACGCACTTGCATTCGGCTTACGATTCGTCCACATGAAGTTGCTTTCGTTTCTTTCCATGGAGCATAAGAGATCAAAGGTCCGCATTCGGTCATTCCGTAGCCAACTGTATACGGGAATTCAATCCGGCGAAGAAATTGTTCAACATCTTTATTCATGGCAGCACCACCAATAATCATTTCCTGCAGGTTTCCGCCGAAAGTCTCATACAATTTATGTTTTACTTTGCCCAAGAGCTGTTGATCAACAAAAGGAATGTTGAGCATCAGTTTTACTAAAGGTTTGTCCAACAAAGGAAAAACTCTCGTTTTGATTATTTTTTCGATAATCAAAGGTACGGCTACTATCAATTTCGGCTTCACTTCTGCAAATGCATCCATGATGATTTTCGGAGAAGGCGTGCGTGTAAGGAAATGAATGTGACAACCTTTGCAGATAGGGTGAACTACCTCTACAGCCAAGCCATACATATGTGCCATTGGTAGCATCGAAATTGTTTTATCTCCAGGTTTTAAAAAGTCAAGATTTTCAAGACAGAATTTCGTATTCGACCAAATACTCCGATAAGGAAGCATTACCCCTTTTGAAAAACCGGTAGAACCGGAAGTGTAGTTAATCAGCATTAATTCTTCCGGTTTATCGCGATAATACTTTATATCCTCGGCAGTAAAACGGTTCGGGAATTTTTTTCCGAATAACTCATTCAGGTGCAAACGTGCATGACTGATTGCTTCTGATCGGCTCGCATATAGATCAAAATCACTTAGGCTAATAACGGCCAGAAGATTTTCCATCTTTGACTCGTTGAGATTTTCCCAGACGTTATCTCCTGCAAAAAGAATTTTTGCTTCCGAATGATTTACGATGTGATGGATATTATCCGGTTTGAAATCATGAAGAATAGGTACGGCAACCGCTCCATAAGAAACAACTGCCAAAAAAGAGATAGCCCAGTTGGCGCTGTTTCGGCCACATAATGCGACTTTGTCTCCCTGTTCGATTCCGGCAGCTTCGAGAAGAATGTGGATCTTTTCGATTTTGCGGGCAACATCTTTGTATAAATGAGTAGATCCTTTAAAGTCTGTCAACGCCGGCATTTCCCAATGCGCTTTTACAGACTGTTCGAGATATTGGTTAAAACTCTCTTGCATATTTATTAATCTAATTTTTCCGTTATATACTACTAATTTAGCAACAAAAAAGCAGATAGACCATAGGATTTATCTGCTTTTTTGATAAAGTTGTTTAAAGCACATTCTGCATAAATCAATGTGCGGATTCAAATTGTTCGAGGAATCTTTTGTCGTTTTCCGAGAACAAACGTAAATCTTTTACTCTATATTTCAGATTCGTAATACGTACAACACCCATTCCGAGTGCATATCCGCTATACGTTTTGCTGTCGATACCACAAGACTCCAAAACATTGGGGTCGACCATACCACAACCCAATATTTCAACCCATCCAGTGTGTTTACAGAAAGGACATCCTTCACCGCCACAAATGTTACAAGAAATATCCATTTCGGCAGAAGGTTCAGTGAATGGGAAATAAGACGGGCGAAGGCGTATTTTTGTTTCAGGGCCGAACATCTCTTTGGCAAAAAATAACAAAGCCTGTTTCAGATCGGCAAAAGAAACATTTTTATCAACATACAACGCTTCTACCTGATGAAAGAAACAATGTGCGCGATAGGAGATTGCTTCATTACGATATACACGCCCCGGGCAGATGATACGAATCGGAGGTTGCGTATTCTCCATTACACGAGTCTGAACAGAAGAAGTGTGTGTGCGAAGGATAATATCAGGGTTGCTCTGAATAAAAAATGTATCCTGCATGTCTCTGGCCGGATGATCTTCAGCGAAGTTAAGCGCGCCGAAAACATGCCAATCATCTTCAACTTCAGGACCTTCTGCAATGGAGAACCCAAGACGGCTAAAGATTTCGATGATCTCATTTTTTACTACAGAAAGCGGATGACGTGTTCCCGAACTGATTGGATAAGCCGATCTTGTCAGGTCGATACCTTCGTCAACGTGATCTTGTTGAGCAAACTGATCTTTAAGTTCGTTGAATTTATTCTGAGTTTTTTCTTTCAATTCGTTCAAAAGCTGTCCGACAGCTTTTTTATCTTCTGGAGCCACATTACGAAAATCAGCCATTAACTGATTAATTTCCCCTTTTTTACTGAGGTATTTGATACGTAAGGCTTCGATCTCTTCCGCAGATGAGGCTGTTAGAGCATCAATCTCGGCCGAAAGCAATTTAATTTTCTCGATCATTTTGCTGGGCTTTTCTAATTATTTGCTGCAAATTTAATAAAACCTTCTACTTTTATGTCCGTTTTCACAGGGAATTTTTAATTTTGAAACGTAAACAACTCTTCGGAATGTTTGTTATAACTTTAAAGCTATCCATGCTGATTATGCTTCTATTGAATCCGAATTCAGGATTCATTCAATAAATCCCATATTAATACGAATCATTTAAGGCCGTTCCGGTGTTACATAATAAAGATCATATGATATCTGAAACAAGAATATTGAGTAAGATTGAGAATTTTATCAGAGAAAAAGATATGTTTGATAAAGATACTCCTATCCTGATAGGATTTAGTGGTGGGGCGGACTCTATGGCTTTATTGGATATATTGACGACTTTGGGCTATGAATGTATAGCAGCACATTGTAATTTCAGACTTCGCGGAGATGAATCTGTAAGAGATCATGAATTTACTCGATTAACTGCCCGTAAATACGGAATTCCTTTTCGTGAAATCGAATTCGATACCAAAGAGTATGCTAAAACCAAAGGCATATCTATAGAGATGGCATGCAGGGAGTTGAGGTACGAATGGTTTGAAGAATTATTACAGGAAACCGGAGCACAAGCTATCGCTGTAGCTCATCATCTGGATGATTCGATCGAAACATTTTTATTAAATTTGCTTAGAGGTACCGGCATTGCCGGATTAACCGGAATTAATGCTGTAAACGGAAATGTTGTCAGGCCATTTTCTACTGTGTGTAGAAGAGAAATAGAAGATTATCTTGCCATCCGCGGAATTGATTTTGTGACTGATAGCACAAATAAAGAAGATATTTATCAACGAAATAAAATTCGATTGCAATTGATTCCTTTACTGAGGGAAATCAATCCTTTCGCATGTGATTCGGTTGTGAAAACAATTCAGCATTTACAGGAAACCGAAAAAATATATGCTCATGCGATTCATGATATAAAAAATAAGATCGTATCTATACATGAAGAAGAGGTGAGGATTTCAATTGATGGGTTGAAGCATACGATTGCGCCGAGATCCGTACTCTTCGAAATTCTGCGGGAGTATGATGTAAGTAGTCTTATGATAAGAGATATCTGGGATTGTATAGACGGAATTTCAGGTAAACAGTTTTTTGCAGGTGACTATAGAATCCTTAAGGATCGGGATGATCTGATTATTAATCGGCGGATTCATAATCAAGAGATTGATCAAACGGTGATTCCTCAGGGAGTTACGGCTATACAGATCCCGGTTGAAATGAGATTTGAAGAATTAGCTTATTTTCCGGGTTTTGTAATTCCTAAAGAAAGAAATATCGCCTGTTTTGATGCCGATAAAATACATTTTCCATTAACCTTACGCAAATGGAATCAGGGCGATAAGTTTGCGCCGTTCGGAATGAGAGGAATGAAAAAGATAAGTGATTATTTTTCTGATCATAAGTATTCTATCAC
>JBOFCW010000317.1:0-9993 GCA_051646395.1 Bacteroidales bacterium | reverse complement strand
GTTATACTTTGTCTCAGAGAGGAGGTTTTCTCTGAGACAAAGTATTGTGTTTTGTTGATTTATGGCTATGTGCGGTTTTATAACTGCGTCTTGTTTTTAAGTATAAAGGAGTTCATTATATTTGTGAAAATGCTGGAATAATCAAGATTTATAAACATTGCATTTGAATTTAATATTGAAAATAAACTAAATACATATGAAGAACATTGCTAAAAACACACTTGTGGATTTGTTTGAAAATTCGGTAGCCAAATTCCCGGATAATCCCTTTCTTTTGGAAAAAAACGGTAATGAATGGATTGAAACAACCTATAAGCAGACGCAAAAACAGGTCTATCGTTTTGGAGCAGGTCTTATTGAGATTGGTGTTTGTCAGAAAGATAACATCGCACTGCTTTCCGAAGGACGGAATAGTTGGATCATCGGTGAGTTGGCGATGTTTTATGCCGGAGCGGTTAATGTGCCTTTATCGGTTAAATTGGAAGAAAAGAACGACTTGTTATTTCGTTTACAACACTCCGATAGCCGTTATATTTTAGTTTCGGCCAATCAACTGCCTAAAATCAGAGCTATTAAAGATGAATTGCCTCTTCTGAGACAGATAATTGTTTTTGACTCATCTGTTCAATTGCAAGAACGGGAGATGACGATGGAGCAGGTTTGTCTGGCTGGAGATAAACGTCTGCAAAGGGATAGAGAGGGTTTTTTAAAGATCGGTCGTTCATTGACTAATGATGATACCGCAACCATTACTTATACATCGGGAACCACAGCCGATCCCAAAGGGATTATGCTTACTCATCGTAATTATACGGCGAATGTAGAACAAGCCTTGACTTTGACAGATGTGCAGGAAAATTGGCGTACTCTGATCATTTTACCTTTGGATCATTGTTTCGCGCATGTAGTCGGATTTTACATTTTCATGCATCGCGGTGCGGCTATCGCAACTGTGCAGACAGGAAGGACTGCATTGGAAACTCTTAAGAATATTCCCGTAAATCTGAAAGAGATTCAACCAGACATGCTACTTTCGGTTCCTGCCTTGGCTAAAAGTTTCAAAAAAGCAATTGAGTCTGGAATAAAAGCTAAAGGGAATCGTATCGAAAAGCTGTTTGAATTCGCACTGAACGTAAGCTATCGTTATAATAAAGAAGGATGGAATAAAGGTACGGGTGGAACGTTTGTTCTCAAACCGCTCGTGGCAATATTCGATAAGATTTTATTCTCAAATATCCGTAAAAGTTTTTGCCAAAACCTGAAGTTTTTCATTGGAGGAGGTGCATTATTGGATAAAGATCTGCAGGATTTTTACTATGCGATCGGTATCCCGATGTTTCAGGGTTACGGGTTATCGGAAGCTACACCCGTAATATCATCCAATACGCCGGAAGTACACAAATTCGGTAGTTCGGGCATTTTGGTGAAGCCTCTGGAGTTGTCTATAAAGGATATGAATGGTCGTGTTTTGCCACAGGGAGAGAAAGGCGAAATCGTTATCCATGGCGAAAATGTAATGGCCGGCTACTGGAAAAATGAAACGGC
This sequence comes from Bacteroidales bacterium, assembly GCA_051646395.1. Lineage (GTDB taxonomy): Bacteria > Bacteroidota > Bacteroidia > Bacteroidales > JAUNSR01 > JAUNSR01. The sequence goes on along the minus strand of JBOFCW010000317.1, from coordinate 8,448 downwards.
TACACAAGAAACGGTTCGTCAGGGATGGCTTCATACCGGAGATTTGGGGTATATGGACAAAGATGGTTTTCTGGTCGTTCTGGGACGGTATAAAAGTTTGCTTATCGGGAGCGATGGTGAAAAATATAGTCCGGAAGGTATAGAGGAGGCTTTGGTGTCGCATTCGCCTTATATCGATCAGATTCTGCTTTATAATAATCAAAATGCATATACATCTGCTCTGATTGTTCCGAATAAAGAAAATTTGAAACGGAAATGCAAGTTCGACTGGGGTAGTCAGGATGCGAAGCAGGAAGCGCTTCGGTTGATCCAGAATAGTATCTCAGAATTTAAGGGTCAGGGATCTCAGGCCGGTAAATTCCCGGAACGTTGGCTTCCTGTTACATTTGCTGTGCTCGAGGAGCCTTTTTCTGAACAAAACCAAATGATCAACAGTACGATGAAAATGGTGAGACCTAAAATAGAAAAACATTACAAACAGCGGATTGAACATCTTTATACTGCAGAAGGAAAGAACATTTATCATCAGACGAATGTAACTGCACTGAAATGACTTGATCGCTTTTAATGAGAGTTTGAAACAACTTTTTACAGTTAATCTTGTTATTCTATAACTAACTTCAAATTATACTTATATGGCTGTTTTTACTGGAATAACAGAGATCCTGCATCCCATGACGGTGCATTTCCCTATTGCTCTCATTTTAGTGTCTTGTTTTCTGGCGGTGATATACTGGTTTAAAAATCAGGATCCGTTTATGAATACCTGTATTAAGATATTGGTTTTTTTAGGTGCTGTCGGTTCGTGGGCTGCCGTTATTACCGGTTCATATCATTTGCCCTTATCAGCAGAAGGAGAAACGATAAAACATATCCATCATAATTTCGCTACGGCGACAGCATGGGTAATCAGTTTTTCAGCGGCATTGTATGTTCTGTTTTATTTTTACAAAAAACCATTACCTAAATGGCTGGGTTGGGTCGCTTTTCTTTTGCTGATTGCCGCGACTGTTTTGATCAGTTTAACAGGATATTATGGAGGATATATTGTATATAATGTGTTGTTATAATTATTGAATTTAATAGTTCTTGTTCAATTTTCTGCATAGAATTAAGTTTGATGATTTCAGTCAAACCAAAAGAGCCATCAGGATCATTAAGATTTCTGATGGCTCTTTTGGTTAAGAATGATAGAATCTACAGGAGATTCTGTTATTCAATTATTTGAATGGATTTATCCTTTGCAACCGGCTCCGTTCAGCGGAATTTTGGCAATGCGTCGTTCGTGACGGCCTCCTTCGAAAGGTGTATTCAGATATGCTTCAACAATCGCTTCGCCAACTGTCTGATCGATAAAACGACCCGGCATGACCAGTACGTTCGCATCATTGTGTTGACGAGCCAGTTTCGCAATTTCTTCGCTCCAGCAAAGAGCCGAACGAACGGATTGATGTTTATTCAATGTCATATTTATGCCGTTTCCGCTTCCGCATACAGCAATTCCTTTCATAATTTCTCCCTTATCGATGGCATTTCCCAGGTCATGAGCCGGGTCGGCATAATCGCAGGCTTCTTCTGAATAACAACCGAAATCTTTGAATTCAATTCCTTTTGATTTTAGAAGTTCGATAACGTAAAGTTTAGTTTCAAATCCGGCATGGTCACAGGCCAAACCGATAGGCAGTTGAGTCATTTCTTTATGAATTAGAGAGTTGTATAAAGGAAACAGTCCCGGACTATAATTGTTTGGTAATTAGAGCCGGGACTGTATATTTTATAAATTATTTTTTCAACATTTCAGTAACCTGATTGAAGACATTTTCAGCGGTAAAGCCGAATGCTTCATCCAGTTTCTGATAAGGAGCCGAGTATCCGAAGTGGCTAAGTCCCCATACTTTACCATTTGGTCCAACCAGGCGATAAAGAGTTGAAGGCAGACCGGCTGTCAGACCGAATACCGGTTTGTCAGACGGAATAACAGCTTCGCGGTAATCTGCAGGTTGATTGAAGAACAATCCTTCAGATGGTGCTGATACAATTTGTGCTTTGATACCTGCACGTTCTTTCAATAAAGCAGCTCCGGCAACAAGCGTAGATACTTCTGATCCGTTTGCTACGAGAATAACATCCGGATTTTCGTCTTTCATCAGGATGTAAGCACCTTTTTCTGCTTGAAGGGCTTCCTGATAACGATTTCCTGAAACAGCAGGAAGATCTTGTATGTTCTGGCGAGAAAGGATCAATCCTGTAGGAGAATCGATATTTTCCATAGCCATTTTCCATGCAACTGTGGTTTCGGCAGCATCAGCAGGACGCAATACAAGCATCGAGTTTTTGCCACTGTGGTTCTGAAGTTGTTCCAGAAGACGAATCTGTGCTTCCTGTTCGATTGGCTGGTGAGTCGGGCCATCCTCTCCGACGCGGAATGCATCATGCGTCCAGATAAATTTAGTCGGTTGTTCCATCAAAGCAGCGATACGTACTGCCGGTTTCTCATAATCAGAGAATACGAAGAAAGTACCACAAGCAGGGATTACACCTCCGTGAAGAGCCATCCCGTTCATAATTGCAGCCATAGAAAGTTCACAAACCCCTGCCTGGAAGAAAGCACCTGAGAAGTTCTGGTAAGTAAACGCAGTTGTTTCTTTAAGGAACCCATCCGTTTTGTCTGAGTTAGCAAGATCGGCAGAAGAGACGATCATGTTTTCGACTTGTTTTCCGAATGTGCTCAATACGGTTGCAGAAGCCACACGTGTTGCCTGATTCGGTTTCTGCACAATAGCAGCATAGTCGATTTCAGGAGCTTCACCTGAGAAGAATTTTTTCAATTTAACTGCAAGTTCTGGGTTTTCTGATTCCCAGATAGCCTGCTGAGCTTTCTTTTCAGCTACGATTTTGATTAGTTCTTCTTTACGTTTGGCGTAAATATCTTCTGTTGAAGGGAATAGTTGGAAAGGGTGTTCCGGGTTTCCGCCCAGATTTTCAATTGTTTTGGCAAAAGATGCGCCTGCAGCACTCAAAGGCTGTCCGTGTGTAGCACATTTGCGTTCGAAAGAATCATTGCATTCAGTCAGGGCACCTTTACCCATGATGGTTTTACCAATGATCAAGGTAGGTTTTTTTGTTTCACGGTGGGCAGATTCAAGAGCGAAAATGATCTCTTGCGGGTCATTACCATTGATAGTAAGAACATTCCAGCCCCATGCTTCGTATTTCTTCGCAGTGTCTTCTGTACTTACTGCATCGGTGTCTGTAGATAGCTGAATGTCGTTGCTATCGAAAAACATGATCAGGTTATGAAGGCCAAGATAGCCGGCAGTTCTTCCCGCACCTTGAGAGATTTCTTCCTGGATTCCACCATCAGAGATAAATGCATAAGTTTTGTGGCTCATCCATTCGCCAAAACGAGCGGCCAGGAATCTTTCTGCGATAGCAGCTCCAACAGCCATTGCATGTCCTTGTCCAAGTGGGCCGGATGTGTTTTCAACACCTCTTTTAACATCCACTTCCGGATGACCTGGTGTCGGACTTCCCCACTGACGGAATTGCATCAGTTCTTCCATTGAATATTTTCCTGTACAGGCCAATACGGCATATAGCATCGGAGACATGTGTCCCGGATCAAGGAAGAAACGATCACGATTAATCCATTGTGGATCATTCGGGTCATAAGTTAAAAACTGAGAATAAAGAACATTAACGAAGTCGGCTCCGCCCATAGCACCACCAGGGTGACCCGATTTAGCTTTTTCTACCATGGCTGCAGCCAGAATACGAATATTATCTGCAGCTTTGTTTAAAGATGATAACTTGTCCATTGGATACGAGATTTGTGCAAAGATACAATTTCTTGATGAATATCAATTCCCGCAAAAAAAACTTAGCAGGGAATCGATCAGATATGGCTATCTTTTATGTTTGTAATAGCTTGATTGTTAGATCGGATATTTTTTTTAATAATCGGCTCCGGCTCTAAAGGTTGATATAAGTTGACGTTCTTATATTTAAAATTAACCTATTGCAATTTTAGAATTACAGAACTTACTGGTTTTATTTTAATCAAATCGGTTTCTTTCCCGGAATTGAAAGTCATCTTTTTTCTGTTTCCCAGGATAACTTGCTGCTCCTTACTGTTTAAGGTCGGTACTTTTGCTTCAACTTTGTTTTTGCTCGGGTTGATGATGACGCAAAAACGTTTATTTTTTTTCTCACGTAGGTAGATTAATGGATATGGCTGATCTTTTGAGCTGATCAGTTTCCAGTCTCCGTTATTTCCCAGTGCTTCAGATTCCTGGCGGATACGAATCAGCTTTCTGATATAATTCAGCATCGATTCAGGATCATTCTCCTGCTGTGCGACATTCGGTATTTGTTTTGCTGGATCAATAGGAATATACAGTTTGTCAGTTTCCGCACCAGAAAATCCCGCGTTGAAGGTCATATCCCATTGCATCGGAGTTCTGCTGCCTGCGCGGTTTCTTGAGGCTAACTGACTACCTTCCACATTGGGAAGTCCTTCGATGAAACGCATTCCCAATTCATCACCATAATATAAGAATGGAATTGTTGGCATCGTGAAAAGGAAAGTCATTGCAACTTTCAGCTGTTCATCGCTATCCCTTTTCCCACATGCAAGTCGCCAGATGTCGTGATTGCTCGTCGGTAAAGAAATGTATCCTTTATTTTTTACAGCAGCATATTCTTCTTCAAAGGCGTCCATAAATTTTTTTATTTCACCTTTTCCTTCTAATCCGAAATAGCAATCAATATCGTTTTGCTTTTTCTTGTTATAAAATAAAGAAGTATAACCCTGTACGCCGATATGGAACATGAAGTCGATATCGAATCCCCCCTGGATGGCTTTCTTTGGATTACCCCATTCCGCAATCAATGCTTTTTCTGAGTAATTTTTTTTGAACCATCCGGAAATATCGCTCCATAAATTCATTGTACCTGTAAAATCAGGATCATTTTTAATGAGAGAGTAAGCCATGTCAACGCGGATACCGTCAAAGCCTTTATCCATCCAGAATGCCATGATATTTTTCATTTCTCTTCTCAGTGCCATCGGGCCGGGTGCATCAACTGGCTGTTCCCAGGGATTGGTCGGGTCAGGGTTGTTGAATCCAAAATTCAATGCCGGTTGGCAATCGAAATAGTTTTTCATATAATTCCCGTTTCGGGGTGTCTGGGTACTTACATAGTTCTTTCCTTTTTGAGATATCGAATCAGTCCAGATATAATAATCGCTGTATTGCAGGTTGTTGTCTTTTTGTGAAGATTCAAGAAACCAGGGGTGTTTGTCGGATGTATGCCCGGCGACCAGGTCCATACATATTCTCATTTTTTTTTCATGTACTTTGTTGATGAGCTCCACAAGATCGGTGTTCGTTCCGTAACGGGGATCAACTTTGTAAAAATCAGTAACATCATATCCTCCATCGAAAAACTCAGAGCAGAATACCGGATTTATCCAGATTGTGTTTATTCCGATTGATTTGATGTAGTCGAGTTTTGATTCAATACCTTTAATATCTCCGATTCCATCATTATTACTGTCTTTAAAAGAGGAGGGATATACCTGATAAAATACGGCCTTGTCCAACCAGGACGGATTTCCGGCTTCAGCTTTAAAAATAGTAGACAGGCACAGACTTATGCCGAGAAGCAGCCGGCCTGAATTTCTCATGAGTAAAATGTGTTTCAAAGGAGCTCGCATCATGTGATTTCTTTAAGGGTAAAACAAATTTCAAATAATAACAAACACGATGTTTAGATACAATAATAATGGTAAACGCAAATAATCTATGTTGTTATTTGCGTGTAAAGATATAAATAGAAATAAAACAAAACAAAGCGAAATATAAAATGTTTTGATATATATGTTTATGTTTGCTTTTTTGTTTTAAAAAAAAGGTCATCTATCCTGAAGAGGATAAATGACCTTTCGAATTACATATTGTGCCCGTATCGGTTAAAGATCCGGGTTGAGATCCTTTTCCCGGTTGAGGTCAGATCGTATTATTTCAGACTAACGAATAGGAATCTTTGATAAGTTTTTCCTGATATTCCGGAGATAGTTTGTAAAAATAAGCCCCTTTGCGTGAGTTTATTTTGTCTTTTTCATCCAGTCTGTTCAGAATATCGAGTGAAAGAACCTTTTTCCTGAAATTTCTTTTGTCGAGCGGCTCACAATATAAAGCTTCATAAAGCGATTGCAGTTGAGTCAGCGTGAATTTATCGGGTAAAAGGTTGAATCCGACTGAAAATGCAGCGGCTTTTCTACGTAAAACAGCAATCGAATCATCCACCATTCTTTTATGGTCCATGATCAGCTCATTACTTTCAGAAAGAGAGATCCATTCCGCATTGAATTTTTCAAGCAAAGAAGTATCGTAATCCTGAATATTGATTAAGGCATAATACGCTACACTGATAACCCGTCCTCCCGGATCCCTGTCGATATTACCATAAGTTCCGACCTGTTCAAGATATAAAGAATCCATGCCGGTAAGTTTATGGAGTACCCTTTGTACGGCTTCATCCACACTCTCATTTTCATTGACAAAACCGCCTAAGAGTGATTTTTTACCTTCAAAGGGAGCAATGTTGCGTTTGAAAGTAAGGAGTTTAAGCTCCATCATTTGAAAACCCAGGACAATACAGTCGACAGAAACTAAGAATTTGTCCGGATGATTATAAATCGTAGTCGATATCATGGTTTTTTAATCAAATAAATATAAAGTATTAGCAGATACGGCGTGCTCCTTCACTGATTTTAACTGGGTAAACTTTAGGTGTTACGCCGAATTTTTCAGTAAATCGGGCAATTGCGGTTTCGATGAAGTAATCATATTTTTCTTCCGGTACCAAATTGATGGTACATCCGCCAAATCCACCTCCCATAATTCGGGAACCTGTAACGCCACATTCTTTCGCGATGTCGTTCAGGTAATCCAGTTCGACTGTGCTTACTTCATATAATTTGCTCATGCCATGGTGAGTTGCGAAAATATTTTTACCCACGGTTTCGTAATCACCTTTTTTAAGTGCCTCGCAAGTATCCACTAGACGTTCGTTTTCCTGAATTGCATAGGTCGCGCGCATATAGTCTTCCTCACAGATCTGATTTTTTACTTCCTCCAGCATTTCGAGGGTGGCATCTCCGAGTAATTTTACTTCAGGATGATTCTTAGCTATGGCAGCCGCTGCATTTTCACATGACTGGCGACGTTTATTATAAGGAGAATCAACCAATTCGTGTTTTGTTACAGAATCGACTAAAACCACTTTGAAGCCTTCCGGATTAAAAGGTACGTATTCATATTCCATCGTGCTGCAATCAAGACGGATCAGGTGTCCTTCTTTGCCGAACAAAGATGCAAACTGATCCATGATGCCGCAATTTACACCGCAGTAGTTATGTTCTGTTTTTTGTCCGATCAATACAAGTTCTTTCTTGTCAAAGCCAAGATTATAAAGGTCATTCAGGGCATAGGCATAAGTGCTCTCTAAAGCTGCAGATGAAGAAAGACCCGCCCCAAGAGGTACATCACCCGAAAAAACAGTATCGAATCCGCCGACTTTTCCACCTCTTTTCGCGATTTCGCGGCAAACGCCGAAAATATAACGAGCCCAGCTCTGAGTCGGAGCATCCTCTTCGTTTAATCCAAATTCTGCATAATCATTCAAGTCGATTGAGAATGCACGTACCTTATCTGTTCCATTCGGAAGAATGGCAGCCAGCATACCTTTGTCGATAGCTCCCGGAAGTACACAGCCTCCGTTATAATCTGTATGTTCTCCAATTAGGTTCACGCGGCCGGGAGAGAAGAATAGTGCCGGCTCTTTTTCAAATAGTTCTTTGAATTTTGATTTTACTACAGTTGTTTCCATAGGTGTATTTATGACATTTAAGAATTAAGATATAAAATAAGCCTGAATAGGACAGATGTCACCTGATTCAGGCTTATTGTTTATTTGATTATAAATAAGATTATTCTACAGGAATATCTTTGTTTACGTTTTTGCTACCGATCAAAGCGTAATACAGCATATAAGCCATACCTGCGAAGATTACCCAATAGCTTGTCAGGAATGAAGTCATATCCGCAACCTGAGCCTGGATAAGCGGAAGGATACCTCCACCACATACCATCACCATGAAGATACCTGATGCCATTGCTGTATATTTACCAAGACCTTCTACTGCTAGGTTGAAAATACCACCCCACATAACAGATGTACACAATCCGCAAAGAATCAATAACATGATGTTAACAGGAACTTGTGCCAGACCGAATGAAATATCAGACTGGAATACAGGCATGCTTACAGTAGTCGTAGTTGGTAAAAGAATAGCAAGAGTAACGAAAACCAATCCAAGTGTGGCTACGAATGAAAGCATCGATTTGCTGCTGATCTGAGCACCTACAGAAGCACCTACCA
>JBOFCW010000299.1:0-13919 GCA_051646395.1 Bacteroidales bacterium | reverse complement strand
AAGCCTACCGTTATCCTCGATCGTGACGGTTTGAAGATCGGTTTTATCGGACTTGGGGTAAATCCGGAAGGTCTGATCGCAAAAAAGAATTTCGGCGATATCAAATACCTGAATCCGTCTGAGACAGCCAATAAATATGCTTCGGAATTGAAAAAAGCGGGATGCGACCTGATCGTTGTAGTTTCCCATATCGGATATTTCGGAAATGAGAAAGATAAGGGAGACTGGATGATTGCATCCAACTCGAAAGACATCGACCTGATCATCGGCGGGCATTCTCATACCGATCTGAAAGGTTGTATCGACGTGCCCAATGCTGTCGGCAAATCAGTACGTGTTTCGCAGGCCGGAAAAAGCGGTTTCATAGTAGGACGTATCCAAATAGAACTTGATAAATAACCCATCAGGAATATTTACAGATGGAATCGCCATAACTCACCTAAAGCTAAGATACCCAACAAAAGTATATAAATGGCGCATCTGACTTTAATGTGAAAAAACAAATGATATACAGATGAAGAAATATATTTCAGCAGCTCTTTTCGGAGCAATATTATTGACAAGCTGTCAACAAAACAAGATCCACGTCAAAGAGATCACGTGTGATCAGATCATTATCGATTCTACTCTCGACCGCAGTGCGGATCCACAACTTCAGGCTTTCGTCGATTCTTACAAGCAACAGATCGATTCGGTCATGAACGTCCGTATCGGTACGGCTTCCCAAACACTTGCATCGGGTAAACCGCAGAGTCTGCTGGCCAACCTTACCGCAGACATCCTGGTACAGGCCGGAAGCGAATATACCGGAAAACCGGTGCAGTTTGCCGTGATGAACAATGGCGGGTTGCGTGCTCCTATCAATGCCGGCGCGATTACGGTGGGCGATATTTTCAAGGTATTTCCTTTTGAGAACGAACTTGTCGTGTTGGAACTGAAAGGGATTCAGGTAAAGGAATTGTTTAAACGTTTGGCTGCAATCGGAGGCGAGGGGCTTTCCGGATGTCAGTTTGAAATAAAGAACAACCAGATCGCATCTTTGCTGATTGGCGGAAAACCGGTCGATGATGAGCAAGTATACTGGATGGCGACAATCGACTACCTGGCCGATGGAAATTCCGGAATGAGTGTGCTTGAGCAGGCTCACGAAAGAATCAATACCGGCATTCGTCTGCGCGATGTGATGATCGAATACGTTCAGCGACTGACTGCGCAGGGCAAGGAGGTAAATTCCGCTTTCGATAACCGCATCAATGTGTTACCCTGATTAAAAATAAAGAATTGCTGTTTTGAATAATAACGTGTAAATGAGAAAATTTCTGAGTTTATTATCCGCATTACTGCTTACTATCGGGACTTTTGCGCAACAAATCCCTAATTTTCTAAAGAATCAAACGGACTCCACGGCCATGGTACAGTGGAGCGATTCAGTATTCGATTCCATGACTCCCGACGAACGGATCGGACAGCTTTTTATGCCGATTGCGGAGGTGAAAAACACGCCCCAAAATAAGCAATTGCTTCGCCGTTACGTTGAGGAATACAAGGTCGGAGGCATCCTTTATTCAAAAGGAACCTCCGTTCAACAAGCCGAATTGACAAATTACGTCCAGGATATCGCCAAAACACCGCTTTTCATCTCGCTCGACGGAGAGTGGGGACTGGCAATGCGACTGACCGATACCCCGCGTTTTCCGCGTAACATGATGCTGGGTGCCATCGCGAATGATTCTCTGATAACGGCCTACGGCCGGGAGGTTGGCAGGCAATGTGCCGAAATGGGTATCCATATCAATTTCGCACCGGTGCTGGATATGAACAGCAATCCGAAAAATCCGGTAATCAATACCCGGTCGTTCGGAGAAGATAAAGAACTGGTCAGCCGTAAGTCGATTGCCTATGCGACCGGACTTGAATCGCGCAACGTCATTGCCGTGGGAAAACATTTTCCGGGTCATGGCGACACGGCCGAAGACTCTCATCACACCTTGCCTTTATTGAAGCATGATTCCGTACGGATGTACGATTATGAGATCGCTCCTTTCCGCGATTTTGTAGATAGCGGATTCTCTGGAATGCTTACCGCTCATCTTTCTATTCCATCGCTCGATCCGAGCGGAACTCCATCTTCTCTTTCGCCTCAGATCGTAGATGGGATTCTGAAGCAGAAACTCGGATTTTCGGGATTGATTTTTACAGACGGATTGGCGATGAAAGGTGTTTCATCTGAGCCTGATTATTGTGTAAAGGCACTATTGGCCGGGAATGATGTTCTGCTCGGGCCGGTAAATGTCGGCAACAATGTGCGAAGCGTAAAAGATGCCATCGCCTCGGGCGTATTGCCCATGTCGCTGGTTGAGGAAAAATGCCTGAAGATTCTTCGCTACAAATATCTGGCTGGCTTGTCTGCCAGGCCGCATATAAAAACGAACCATCTGCCCGGGAAACTGAATACCAACCGGACGAAGATTCTGAACCGACGTTTACACGCCGAGGCAATCACCGTACTGAAAGACGACAACGGGTTGTTGCCGTTACAACGGCTGGATGAAAAACGGGTAGCGGTTGTTTCCATCGGTTCGCTTGCCGGAAATGCCTTTTCGCGCACTCTGAAAAAATACGACGGACTCCATGCCTTTACATACGATGCGACCAACAAAGCGTCCCGTACCGGAATTATTTCGCAAACCAGAGGCAGCAGCCTGCTGATTGTCGGGATTCATTCCGATAAGGCCGCTGATCTTGAATTTGCACGTGCACTGTGTGAGGGAAAAAAATTCATATTGGTGTTCTTTAATTCACCCTACCGGATGCAAGCCTATAAGCGTCTGATCGAAGATTCGGAAGCGGTTGTTTTGGCTTACGAAAATAGCGTGCTTGCCGGAGAAACAGCAGCGGAAGTGATCTATGGCGGTATGCCTGCCCGGGGTAAGCTTAGCGTAACTGTTCCGGGGCTATTTAAGGCCGGAGCCGGAATCAGCTATGACCAGGTCCGGTTGGGATATGTTTATCCGGAAGAGGAATCTGTCGATTCGAAAATACTGGCTAAGATCGAGGATATCGTTGCGGAAGGATTGAAAAAAAAGGCTTTCCCCGGCTGTCAGATTCTGATTGCCCGCAACGGAAACGTGATCTATGATCGTGCGTTCGGTTTTTTTGATTTTGCCGGAAGCAGGGCGGTGGAACCGGATGATATCTATGATTTGGCTTCCGTAACCAAGGCAGCGGCAACGATTCCGGCCATGATGAAGCTTCGCGACGAATACGATGTGCGTACTTCCGATGCGATGAGTAAATACATTCCCGAACTGAAGGGAACGGATAAATCCGGATTGACTTTACGTGAGGCATTGTTTCATGAAACAGGTCTTCCTTCAGGCCATCCCTTTTACCGAATGGCCATCGAGATGGATAGTCTCAGAGGCCCCCTTATGAAGGGTACCCGTGATTTGAATTATCGGTTGCAGGTAGATAAAAACCTCTTTGCGAACAAAGACTATTCCTATAAGCCTGATTTGGTTTCGACAACACATTCCGATACCTTTCCGCTTCAGGTTGCCCGCAATTTTTTCATATCGGCTTCCATGAAAGACAGTATCCTGCATAAGATTGTTTCTCTGCCTGTCCGTAACCGCGGTGGCTACCGGTACAGTTGTTTGAATTTCGTATTGCTCAGGCAGGTAGCGGAAAACATTACCGGAATGCCGATGGATCGGTTTTTGCATAAGAACCTGTATAAACCGCTCGGAGCTACCTCTTTGATGTATAATCCTACAAAAGGATACGACGAAAAGAAAATAGCACCCACTGAAAATGATCAGTTTCTGCGGAAACAGCTTTTGGTTGGTTTCGTGCATGATGAAACGGCCGCATTTGCGGGTGGAGTAGAAGGGAATGCCGGTTTATTCGGAAATGCGAACGATCTGGCCAAGTTACTTCAATTATGGCTCAATGAGGGAGAATATGGTGGGGAACGCTATTTCTCAAGAGAGACGGTTCGCCTGTTTACCATGAGCAAAAGTCCGAAATCACGAAGAGGAATGGGTTTTGATAAACCCGACGTGCGCAATCCGAGACTAAGCCCCACGGCGCCACAGGTACCGGCATCCGTATTCGGACATACCGGATTTACAGGAACTACATTCTGGGTTGATCCCGATAACCAGCTGATTTATATTTTCCTGACGAACCGGGTGTATCCGCATCGCTGGAACAAACAGCTGATGAGCGATAATTATCGGACAAGGATTCAGGAAGTGATCTATGAAGCGATCAAATAAAGAATAGACAAGCGTTTTTATTCGAAATAAAAAGACAAGGAAACCATGCGGGATGTGGCTTTATTAAGCCCTTCGGTATAGACGATTTGGGTCGGATCTTTCAGGTCCGGCCTTTTATGTTTCAAAATGTCCAATAGCCCGATGCTGAACTTCAGCTCAGGAATCAACTTGAAAAAAGGAAGATAGAGGTCGCATCCCAATCCGAATTCGAGCGCCATATCCATCCGGTTCATCACCAGGGGAGTGTCTTTTCGTTTGGAGATGTCGAAAGAAGGATTGATACCGGTCATGACATAGGGACGGTAGTTATTCACCCGGCGTGCACTATAACGTACGTTTACCGGAAAAAGAAGGTAGTTGGACTTGATATCCTGCGATATGCGTGCACCCGTGGAAGCTTCCCTCAGTACCACCTGTTTATTGCCGAAATACATTCCCGGCGTAAAACGCAGATTCAGGGATTCCGTAAAAGCAAGATCACCCACCAGACCAACCGAAAAACCGATCGAAAACTCCGGTACTTCCGCATACCAGGATTCTCCGTTCTCTTGTACCTTACCGCTATGCGAGAAGGAAAGATCTTGCGTATGCATCCCCAACATAAAACCGAAATGGATACGTCGCTGGTCAATATAGGGTAAGTTCTTGACTTTTTCTGTCTGAGCTGTAGCACTCAGGCAGATCAACGTAAAGAACAGGATGGTTATTTTTCGGAAAAGTGTCATAGTCCGGAGAATTGCTGCTATTTGTTAGTTAACGTAAAATGCGTTGTGATATTGTTGCATAAAGCTGATTTCCCATAATTAGGTGGCAAATCAGAGCCGGGGATAAAAAATAATTGGTTTTGCTTTGCCACTCACGGAAAACCTCTATTTTTGCAATGCTAAATTAGTACTAATTCATATAAACTCTTAACAAAAATGGCTTACGTTATTTCTGAAGATTGCATCTCTTGCGGTACTTGTATCGATGAATGTCCGGTAGGAGCTATCTCTGAAGGAGATATCTATTCAATCGATCCTGAAGTATGTACAGATTGCGGTACTTGTGCCGAACTTTGTCCAACAGAATGTATCGCACCTGCAGGTGTATAAAAACATCAATAAGAGATTTTTCTCTTTCTGAAGAGTGGTATCCGGCAATCGTGTCCGATACCACTCTTTGCTTTCAGACGATGTTTGTCTTTTCTTAAAACAAACTCAGCTGTTCCTTTTTTCCCACCGCGACAATCCGGTTCAGCTCTACGTACCAAAGGTAACCTTCGATTCGTTCATAACCCATTTCACGAAGTTTATTCATGTATTGTTCTACCTGACGCATGTAGCCTTTGTTTTCGCGATTTCCGAATTTATAATCCACAACAATTATCTTGTCTTCCAGTACTACGACCCGGTCGGGGCGGAGGAAGCTTCCTTCTTTTACCAGAATCTCTGTTTCGGTCATTACCCGCGCATTTTTCGAAAACCAGGATGACGCCTGCTTGTTTTTCAGGAATCCCGATATTTTGTCTTCCATTTCTACCGCTTCGGTTTCGATAATCGAGCCGTTGAAAACATGTTTGCGAATCGCGGCCGGGATATCTTCCGGATAAACGATTTCAGAAAGAATATCATGCATGAGGTTCCCGTAAAGTCGTCTTTCCTTATCATGGAAATATCCTTTTCCGTGCAATCGCAACTGCAGGCGATTACCCGGCTCTACCGACGCATATCTGCGTATATTCACTGCCCGGACATCCTCTTTAGTGCTTTTTTTCGGTTGCCACCAGGTGCCAGCTTCAAACACCATTTGTTCCGGATCGAAATGTTCGTGCATATCCATAAATAGCGCCTCTCCCGAAGGCATCGAAGCCCATTCGGCCGCGCTGTAAAGAACGGCACCGATATCTTTCAGGTTTTCCGGTTTCGACTCTTTCGGTGCGAAAATCACCATTTCCTCTTCGGCACGGGTAAATGCGACATAGGCAATGTTGAGGTTGTCGATATACACCTGTAGTTTTTCCTGAAGATAATCGTCCGCATAGATCGTGTTGAGCAATGCCTGCGAATATTTGAGCGGGATAAGCGGAATTTCATTAAACGGGGCCATCGGTGGTTCGCTCCAGATGATATTCGTTTTATACGACTCGTTATCGATTTGCCAGGATGCGAACGGTATGATGACCGCTTTGAAGCCCAGCCCTTTCGATTTATGGATCGTGATGATGCGGATGGCATCCTGCGAATCGGGGGTGGAGATGGTTTTTCGAACACCGGTTTCATCCCACCATTCGATAAAAGCCGACAGATCGGCCGTCTGCGAAGAGATGAATTCCAGAACCAGATCCTGAAAAGCCTGAACATAGACCTTGTCGCTTTGATTATCCGGATCGACGATCAACGAAATGATCTTTTCTGTCATCTCGAACAAAGGCAGGTTGCGTACCGATTCGATTTGAGCCACGAATGCCGGGTCGGAAAGGATACCTCCGGGTGTCTGTCCGGAAAAGTAGTTTCCGATCGATTCTTCCGGAGAAAGTTTTTTCAGATTTACAGACAGATTATAAGAAGCCAGCATCTGGTTCACCTTCGAGTCTGGATCGAGCAGGTAGCGCATAAAACTTACAATCGTTTCTACTACATCCGCCTGCGAAACGAACAGGGAATCGTTTGAAATCACATCGAATTTATAAGGCAGGTCGGGATGCTCGGTTTTATATGCCAGCAATGTTTCGGCAACCATCGCACCCTCTTTACCCGTGCGTACAAGGATGGCGATGTCGCGCAGCATATAGCCGTTTTTCTGCATCTCCATCAACGTGTCGGGAAGGCGCGACAGGACCTCTTCTTTCCAGTCCGACGAACGGTCGCTTTCGACAAACTCAATCCGTACGTGTCCGTCGTTGTTTGTATTTTTAGGAGATACCTGTTGGCAGATGTCGGCATAAGCTGCTTCGACTACATTTGTCGGGTCGGATACTCCTTCGTTGAATTTCGTTTGTAGCAATTTGGCAGCTACCGTAAAAAACGTATTGTTGAAAGCGATGATGTTGCGGCAACTGCGCCAGTTGGTATCGAGTACTCTATCGGCTCTTTGCTCCGTTTCATAACGTCGCAACCGGTCGTGAAGCAGCATCCAGTCGGAACTGCGCCAGCGGTATATGCTTTGTTTGACATCGCCCACGATCAGGTTGTCGAAGTCTTGTCCGAGTGATTCGCTGATAAGAGGACGGAAATTCTCCCATTGCATCCCCGATGTATCCTGAAATTCGTCGATCATGAAATGTTGGATGCGGGTGCCGATCTTCTCATACAAGAAAGGTGTGTCTTTGCCGTCGATCACTTTGTTAAGCAATTCTGTCGTGTCGGATATCAGCATCAGGTTTTGTTCGCGGCTGTACTCACGCATGTTTCTGTCGATATCGCTCAGGATTCCGACCGTATAGATATAGCGTAAAGTCTGAACGGCACTTTCATAAACCGGGTAGGTTTCGAATAAACCAACGATATCATCAACCGCTGTTTTCATCCCGCCTGCATACAGGTCAAGAATACGCTCTTTCAGTTCTGCCGGACACTTGGCCGGAATCCATTTTTCAGGTCCGTCTGCCAGTTTCAGGAACGTGGCCGTAGGTGCTTTTACAGTTCCCTGCTCCCAAACAGCAAAATATTTGAACGGCGAATTTGATTTGCCGGGAAGTTGTGCGGGTTCTAGCGCATGCTGGCGCAGCAGTTCCACCCCCCGTTTACCCACCTGCATCAGCATCTGTTCGAATTGGTTCCGGATCTCCTTGATCCGGGCGATATACCCGGCAAAGTTTTTCTTGTCGGATGTGAATGCGAGAATCTTTTCGCTGTTGCGTTTATACTGTTCTTTTAAAATCTCATTGGCCAGACCGAGCAGATCCTTGCGGATATTCCAGTCGTTAGCATTTTCGATCTTATCATTTGCAAAAAGAATCAGCCAGTCGAGTAACTGTTTGTTTTCTTCATTACCCAACGAGGCGATCAGTCGGTCGACAGCCTCTCCGAGAAGTCTTTTCTCATCGAGTTCGACGTTGTATCCACCCTGTAATCCGATTTCGCGGGTAAAAGCGCGGGTGGTTTGTTGAAAGAACTTGTCGATCGTGCTGACATTGTAAGCCGAATAATTATGCAGGATCTCCTTTAGGATACGCAGCGCTTTTTGCTTGATCCGTTCTGTCGTAAGCCCTGATTCCTTGCATAGTAATCCGATGTAATCCGATTTATCAGGTTCATTGGCAAGCAGGAAAAGCTGGCTCAGGATACGTTCTTTCATTTCCTCGGTCGCCTTATTGGTAAAGGTAACGGCCAGGATATTTTCGAACGTGGTATGTTCCTGAAAAAGCATGCGCAGGTAATTACCTGTCAGCAAATGCGTTTTTCCGGAGCCGGCAGAAGCTCTGTATACAGTCAGCATGATTGGTTCTTTTTAAATTACACGGGTTTTGTAACCCTCTTTCAGCAGGATTTCATTTACTTTTTGGCGAAAATCACCTTGTATCAGAATCTCTCCGCAACGGGAAGAGCCTCCGGAACCGCATTTCGTTTTTAGCATCCGGGCCAGCTCGGCAAGATCCTCCTCGCTGCCCACATATCCTGTAATCAGGGTAACCGATTTGCCTTTGCGGTTGCGTTTGTCCAGTTCGATGCGTAGCTTCTGTTTCTCGTTCGGAATCTTTTCTGTTACCTCTTGTTCCTCTTCATTCTCATATTGAAAATCCGGGTTGGTAGAGAATACGATATTCAATCGTTCTTTCCAGTCGTTATTCTTCATTTGGATATCACTTATTCAATTGACACAGCACGAAAAAATCCGTCGCTGCAGTATGATTTATACTTGATTGCTCTTCGTTTAAAGTTTAAAATTACGCTTTATGACGCAAACTTCAATCATTCGCTATTCTGTTTTTATTTATCCTTGATCTCTTCTTTAATTTTCTAAGGACTAATAAATCCGTCTCCCGGGGAGATCCGGGCCGTCTCTCCGGGAAATCCACTCCGTCTCTCGAGGAGATCCGGTCCGTCTCTCGGGGAGATCCAGTCTGTCTCTCAAGGAGATCCGGTCCGTCTCTCGGGGAGATTCAGTCCGTCTCTCACTGAGAGACGGCTTCTTGGGTCATAAGAAAATTTAAAACAACTACGGTCTGAAATTAAAAGAGGATCGTTGGTTTTGTTAAATGATAATCAACCAGAAGGTAAGTCTGGATATAGAACCCCTTTCGCATAAATTGAAGGATATTAGATATTGTTTCTGCATGCGGAACGATAACCCAATCAACTATTTCTGATTCGGCTGATTTATCAAAATATAATTATGCTACTATAACTGATGTAGGGAGATATGGTGGGTCTCCTATATTAATGGATCTATCTGTAAGGATATACGATGCTCTTTCTAAGACTAGTTTGACGGTAATTGGAGACAAGCAAATTGAAACTCTTTCTTTACCTCAAAAACAGGAATTATTGCTTGTAAGATATACTGCAACGCAGAATGATGCCGAGTCTGTTGTCAGTATAAATTTTGTAGAATACTTATCTGGCAGACCTGTTGCATCTTTTCGCGGTGCATATGGGTTGGGATGGGGTAAAGAACAAGATATGAATCGTGCCATTAATAATGCGATAGAGCAAATGAAAATACACTTTTAAGATATGAATCTGAAACTCTATAATATAATAAGGTTGAGGCTATAAGGTATCGGCAAATTTGGAGCATTTATGCGATGACAGATAAGCAATTTTTACAGCGCAGTAATTAAAAGCGAGCACAGCCATAAGAGCGGTTAGCATAAAAATTATGGGATATCAAATAATATCCCATAATAGTAACATCACATTTGTTCTTTATCAAATTCAATCAGTAATTCGTTTTTTTTTACTTCTCTGACAGAGTCTATGTATGCCTTGAGATCTGTACTATTATAAAAATCTAAACACCTCATAAGATAGAGTTTATTCTCTTCTGAGTAAGAATGATATTCTTTTTGAACCCACCTATCCACAATTTTGTTGAGTCCAGGATCATTAGCATATTGTGCAACCAAACCAGATAATTGTATATAATTAGAACCATCAGGTGGTGAAATATGCGCACCTACATTCTTTGTTGATTTATAATAACAATCACAAAACGCTTGATTTGTAAGCATTACTAATTCTAATTCGAGAGAATCTGTTAATATTTCACGTTCATTTGACCTACTTTTACTGTCAGGAGTATGAGAATAACCAAGTCCTATAATTGGAATTAACATAGTCATAAAATATATCTTTTTCATTTATATATAATTTGATTTTTAACATTAATGTATAAATGCGCCATTATATAACTTCGGTTGGGTATCTCAACTTTAGGTGAGTTATGGCGATTTTATTTGTATATGATTTGATTTTTAACATTATAGATGAAAGTGTTATCAGAGTTCGTTTTTTATGCAACTCCAATTATTTCATTTTTAGTCTTTGAAAATCTAGATATTATAGATAGATGTAATATTGATATAAAATATAGTTTTTAGACAAGTATTTTGATTTTAATATTCATATAAATGTAATAATCTTTACTGTTTTATCCAATAACACAGATGAAAGTTTAAGGTATTAATAATTAAGTTTTTATAGTTGTTTGTGGATTTTTATTCGGTTTTGATTGATAAAATCGACTATTTGATGGAAAATAAATAAATATATCTTTTTTTAAAAATAACTTTGGCGGCATTATGTTTTAAATTCAGGTATTCATGAAAAAAAATTTTACACAGGTTGTAAGTGTGCTGGCCTGTTGTGGTGTTACGGGTGTAACAGCGCAGGAGCAGCTGAAAAACAGTGATTTTGAGCAGTGGGAAAAACGGAGTCAGGTAACGATATGGGTATCCGGTGGTCCAGCTGTCGGTAAGGAACCCTATAACTGGAATTCGTTTTTAACAGCATGTTCGTCTTATTCTCCTACACCAACGTTATTTATGTTCGGTCAGGATCAGTTGCAACGTTCGCAAGATGTTCGTCCGGGGTCGAAAGGGATCAACTCTGCCTATCTTTTCTCTACGGAAATCATGGGTATTGTAGCCAATGGAAATCTAACTACAGGCTCCATTCATATGGGGAGTATGTCAGCGACAAATGAGCTGAACTATAACTTTACGGATCTTCGGGAAGGAATCATCGAAAATAAGGATGCGCTCCCTTACGATCCGACTGAACATCGGGCAACGTTTACCGGTCGTCCTGATTCGGTAGTGGTATGGTCAAAATTTATTCCGCTTGAAGAAAGCAAACCGTCGGGTGAAACTACCGTTTTCAACGAAGCACAACTTTCGTTTATTTTGCATGATGCGGTGACTTATAAAGAGCCCCATGCGACAGAAGCCGAACGTGAAGCCGCACTGGTGGCTGAAACATATATCACGACTCCTGCTACCAAAAATCAATGGGTGTGCTTTTCGAAAGCCCTGGAGTATCATAAGACAATTCAGCCATCGTATCTGTTGGCTTCGTTCACAACAAACAAGATTCCGGGATCCGGCAGAGGCGGCGATCAGCTATGGGTTGACGATATGCGCTTCATTTATAACACAAAACTGCGCTCGTTGGCAATTGGAGGAGAAGCGGTTTCTGAATTTGATGAGGATGTTTACGATTATGTAATAGCTAAGCCTGCATCTGGGATTCCTTCTATAGAGGATATCGCTGCTATTCCTTATGGAAAAGATGCGCGTGTCAGCAAAACGGTGGGAGAAAACGGTGAAGTTGTTATTATTGTCACCGATGAAAAGGCAAAAGGGGAAAAATCAAGAACCTATACGTTGCGTTTCGCAGATGCTCCTCAGATGACGTTGACATTGACCTTGCCTGCCGGTGTATCTTACGGAGCCGTGATAACGCCTGTTGTAAGCGGACAGCCCGAGGGAGCGATTGTAAGTTATGAGATTGATAAGCCGGCTATGTTGACTCCGCGCGAAGAGGGTGGATTTGTCGTAAATGGAAGTGGCGAATTGTCGATCAAGGCGGTTTATCGTGCAGAAGGACAACCAGTTGTGTATTCTAACACCCATGTTATGAGAGTGTTGCCGTTGCCGCTTTATGTTTCAGTACAAGATGTACAATACAAAAGAGGAAGTATGTTGCCAACATACAAGTTCCAATATCAGGGATTACTTGCGGAAGACTCTTTGGTTTTGACCGATGTGTTCCGGATTAAACCAAGTGCAACCAGTGAGGTGGAGAAAACATCGATGCCAGGTTCGGTATTCCCTATCACGCTCAATCCGGGGGAAGCTTATAATTACGCAGTAATCGCTCAGGGAGAAGCCCAGGTAACTGTTATTAAGCCGGCGCTAAAAGTAACGGCTAAAAGTTTTTCACGTGGAGAAGGAAAAGAGAATCCTGTTTTAACGTATTCATACAATGGATTCGTTAATGGAGAGAAGGAAACGACTCCGGGAGTGATGAAATCGCTTCCTCAAATAGTTTGTGAAGCAGGAGAAAACGCCAATGCCGGAGAAAAATACCCGATTGTTATTTCGGGAGCCTCTACAGATCTCTATGATCTAACTCATGTGAACGGCGTATTGACAATCAAGAAAAATCCGGGCGCGATCATTGTATCCGATTATGCTGTTGCATATGGTGATGAACCATTCTCAATCAAGGCAGAGGGAGCATACGAAGGAGCCGCGTATAAATTCTATCCGGTTGATAAAAAAGTAGTAGGTGTGGCTACGGCTACCGGATTGGCTACGATCAAAGGTGCCGGAACAACAAAAGTGAATGTTCAATTGTCGGAAAATTCAGAATACATGGCTGCAACGAGTGTTGCAGCAACCGTAACGGTAGCGAAAGCTCCGATGACAATCAAAGCGGTGAACTGTGAACGTTTGGCGGGCGAAGAAAATCCTGCTTTTGCGCTGGATTATGCTGGGTTCGTTTATGGAGAAACACCGGAAACCGTTTTCGCAACTTTGCCTGAGGCAACTTGTGAGGCGACCAAAGATTCGCCGGCAGGTGATTATGCAATCACGGTAGCACCGGTAACGGCTGCGAATTATGAGGTGAAGACAGAAAACGGCGTAATGACGGTGAAAATTGCAGACGGAATGGACGCGGTTGAGGTATCGGGCGTACGCGTAATCGCTGCACAGGGAGAACTTCGTATTTCAGGCAATCATGACCTGCAGCTGGTGCGCATCTTTGATGCTTCGGGTCGTTTGGTGAAACAGGCAGCTCACGAATCTGTCGTTTGTCATGCACAGTCTGGTGCTGTTTATATCGTTTTTGTTGGTGAAAAAGTATTCAAGGTTATCGTAAACGGATAATATCACCCCAACGGATTAAAAAGTATTTCTTAATAGCATGACTGGAAAAGTCATTTTTATAGCCGGCCGGCATCCGGATTCATCTCAGACAGGCATAACCTGATCGGAATGAACCGGAAGTCGACCGGTTTTTAATTTTATGTGAAATAAATGATTACTTTTAGGACTGAAAACCATGTTGCTTTTTTTGAGAGTCAACCTTCTGATATTAATATAACTTTAAATAAAATCGCCATAACTCACCTAAAGTTGAGATACCCAACATAAGGTATATAAATGGCGCATCTGACTTTAATGAAAAAATAAAATATATACAGATGAAA
>JBOFCW010000246.1:0-4977 GCA_051646395.1 Bacteroidales bacterium | reverse complement strand
AAAAATTGCTTTTTATTGATAAAGTCCAAAGGAACCTCTTCCAGCATATCCTTACAGGAGGTAAAAAGCAACAGCGATAAACAAACCAAAGTGAATAATTTATCTGAAATCATTTTCATAATATATAGTATTTAGGATAGTTAGAAATTAATCTGTGCGCTCATCGTATAGGTACGGCTTGCCGGATAAGCCCCGTTATCCATACGTCTGATTGTAGACCCCTCACTCTGCGAAGAAACTTCAGGATCATATCCGTTGTAGTATTTCCACAGATACAGGTTATTACCGTTCAAGGAAAGATTTACCGAACGGATCCAGTTATTGGTCAGTTTGGCTACATCAAAGGTGTATCCGATGGATACGTTTTTCAAACGGATGAATGACGCGTCGTGTACGAAGCGGTCGCAAGGCACATTATCCTGTGAATTCACACGTGGAATATCGGATTCCGGATTTCGGATCGGATGCCAGGCATTCACCATGTATTGGAACTGATTGGCAATGTTACTACCCGTTCCCATGAACACCTCTACCGGGTTATAGATTTTTCCTCCCAACGAGTAATTGAAGAAGAAGCTTAAGTCAACCCCATAGATGCTGAATTTATTCTGAATCCCCCCGAATAGTTTCGGATCGGCATTCCCCAGATATACGATATCGGCGAAACTGATCTGACCATCTTTATTGACATCTTCGTAACGCTGACGACCCGGCTCATAATATGCTTCACTGACAGAAACCCATTTACGGTCGGCAGGAGCTTTTGCTCTTTCGGCATCGATCTCTGCCTGATTTTTCCAGGTTCCCCCATATTTCATCCCCCACAAAGCATTCAAAGGATATCCCTTTTTATAAGCATACATGGTGTATTTAGGTCCCCATTGGTTTTCATAAACCACAACCTGATCTTCTCCGCCGATATTATTCACCATCTGGTTATTGCGAGAGAAAGTCAGTGTCGTCGACCAGGTAAAGTTACGCGTCACGATATTATTCGTATTGATAGAGAACTCGAATCCGCTATTGGTCGTTTTACCCAGATTCGTCCAGCGACTGCTGTATCCCGTCATTTCTGGTACCTGAACCGACAAAAGCAAATCTGTCGTAATAGCCTTGTAATAATCGGCCGAAATCGAAATACGGTTTTCAAGCAACGAGATATCCACCCCGGCATTAAACGATTTTGTTTTTTCCCATGTCAACCCTTCGTTTTCGAATCGACCCGGATAATATGACACCGGAATCGCACCATCGAAGATATAACCGTTGGAATTGGAAACATATTCAGACAGGGAGCGATAATTCCCGATACCCTGGTTTCCGGAAACACCGGCACTCAAACGGATCGATAATTCACTCAACGGAGTAACCTGTTTAAGAAAGTTTTCCTTCTTCATGTTCCATTTCAAAGCCGCAGAAGGGAAAAATGCCCACTTGTGGTTTGCCGCAAAATTGGATGCACCATCGGCACGTCCTGTAAAGGTAACGTAGTATTTACTATCGTAATTGTAGTTCAGACGTCCCAGGTTCGAAATCAGCACCTGCCCGCTTCTTGAAGAACCGACACTCAGATTCTCTTTCGAAGGAATGGCACCAAGGTCATTCACCTCTACCGCATCAACGAAATAATCACTTCCGCTCACCCATACATCCGATGTCCAGGTATCCTGATAAGTAAACCCGTACAAAGCGTCGAAATTGTGTTTTTTATTGAACTGTTTTTTGTAGAAAATGGTATTCTCACTCAGAATATTGTTCGTTGCGTAAACTCTTCGGCGCGCAGACGCTCCCGTACCGTTCCAAACGCGGGTAGGCAAAGTCGATGGCTCGAATGTATCATCGTAACGGTTATAATCATAAAATGAAAAAGCTGTCTTCAAAGTCAATCCATCGATGGGCGTTAGCTCCCAGTAAATGTTGGTAGAGAGACTTTTTTTCAACTGATCCTGTTTTTTCAGACGTGACATCGCAACCGGAGAGTCGAATACTTTACCTCCGTACCACAGGGTATTCCAGTTATTAAAAGACCCGTCCTCGTTGTAAGCCGGATCGAGAGGAGACAAGAACAAAGCGGATCTCCACCATGCCGTATTCGTACCGACATCGGCTTTGTTGATTGCATGGTCGATATAAGAATAGTTCATACGAACCCCTGCTTTGGAGTATTTACTGAAGGTTTTGTCAACGTTCAAACGTCCCTGAAAACGCTCCATCCCACTGTTTACGATAATCCCCTGATTGTTGTTATAACTTCCTGAAAAATAAAACTTCAACGTCTTATCTCCCCCCGAAGCTGTCAACGTATAGTTTTGGTATGGCGCTACGCGGGTAATCTCTTTGGTCCAGTTCGTACCCTCGCCCAATGCATACGGATCGGGATAAGGATATTCCTCCAGAGGGATATTGGGTCTGCTTGAGTTAGCGAAGAAATAACGGTCATTTTCCAGCTGCGCGAATTCAGCCGCGTTCATCACATTCAGATAACGGGGCAATTGCGAAAAACCGTAATCCGCTTTCAATGTAAAATTTGTACGCCCCTCTTTCCCTTGTCTGGATGTAATCAGGATAACCCCGTTGGCACCTCTGGAACCATAAATCGCTGTAGAAGAAGCATCTTTCAATACTTCGATTGAGGCTACGTCACTCGGGTTCATCTCATTCAGGTTGAATCCGGCGTCCATCAATACCCCGTCCACTACAACCAGCGGCTCATTAGTCGCATTGATCGAACGAGTACCCCTGATACGGATACTGGTTCCTGCCCCCGGCTCTCCACTGGTTGACATAATCTCAGCACCCGCGATACGTCCCTGCAACATCTGATCGACACGGGCAACGGGGATATCTTTCACATCATCCATTTTTACAACCGCCACGGAACCTGTCAGGTCAGACTTTTTTACGGCACCGTATCCGATTACAACCACCTCGTCCATCAACTGTGAATTTTCCTGAAGAACGATACTTTTCGATTTCTCATTCGGAGCTGCCTTTATCGTTTTCGAAATATATCCCATGTAGGAAATTTCCAATTGAACAGGCTTGTCTCCTTTTACTTTCAGCGTAAAGTTACCATCAAGATCAGTAACCGTACCTGTAGCCGAACCTTTTACAACAACAGTTGCCCCTGTCAGGGGTAAACCGCCATCATCCAGAACAACACCTTTCACTTCGTATCCGGATTGCTGAGCCGAAGTCTTTGCCATTTGCTTATTTTCTACATGTCGCGAAATGATAACCTGCCGGTTTTTAATCGAATACGCCATGTTTTTTGTCGGCAACACTTTATCCAAAATAGCAGTCACCGATTCATTGTCGGCATTTACTGTAATTGTTTCATTCTCTCTGATTATATTTTTGTTATAAAAAAAGAGATAGCCGCTTTTTTGCTCAAGCGTTCTGAAAAATGAATCCAGAGAAACATTCGATTGCGAAATGGAAATTGTTTGCCGAACTTCGGGGGCTGGATCAAAGGTTTCACCTTTGGCCCCTACGGCAGAAAACATAAGTGTTGCTGAAAGCAAAAAACCACAGGAGTTTTTTCTGCTTTGTAACAGGTGTTTTTTCATAGGATAATAGCAATTATTTTGATTGAATTTAATTTCGGTATTGTTCTATAATCTGATTTAGGTCAACAGAAATAGCATTTGTTAAAAAATCAATTCTGTTTATCTATAATAATTTCATCATTTTCAATCTGAAAACTCAATGGCGTAATCATGGAAATCATTTCCAAAAGCTCTTCTATTGTATAGTTCAGATCCAGGCTTCCCGTACATAAGACACTTTTCAAATCGGCATTAAGATGAATTTTTACATTGTAATAAGTAGCCAGCGTATTAAATATATGCTCTAACGATTCGTCCCGGAAATTCATCACATCATCAATCCAGCAAGTATATTGATATATATTAACTCCGGATTCGACGGTTGCCTGTCCCGTGCTGTTTTCTAAATCCAGCTTCTGGTTCGGAGCCAGTGTCGCCGTCTTTTCGCCGGCTTTTACATTCACCTTGCCTCTTACCAATACGACTGAAGATTCGGCTTGACCTTTAAAATCGGAGACATTGAATGCCGTTCCTAAAACCTCAACCTCCATGTGATCCGTTTTTACGACAAAAGGACGCTTTTCGTCTTTCTTTACATCGATAAAAACCTCCCCTTCTACGATAAGCTTTCTATTCTGTTTAAAATCAGAACGAAAAACGACTTTCGTTCCGGAATTAATCCAAAGTGATGAACTATCCGGTAAAACGATTTTTGTTCTTTTTCCGAAAGGCACCAATATCTGACTTGTCGATATTTCCGGGCGGTTCTTTTTAGCGATAACCTCCCGGTTACCAACCATCACAGATCCATCCGTATTCACTTCGATCGCTTCATTATCTGCATGAGCCAAAACGACCCCCTGATTATCATCGACGATGATCCGTACGGATTCGTCCTGTGGGATCATCTCTGTAAAAACAGGCGCATCCACATCCTTAGCAGGCTTATCTACAAAAAACAGAGTCAAACCGATCGCAATCAAAAAGGTTGCCGCAATCGCAAAAAAGGATTTTGTATTCGAACGCGTTTTCACCCTTCGGGCCATATGTGCTTTACGGAGCATCTCATTGCGACTTTCCCGCACATAATCAGGAGTCAATAAAATCGGATATGGAGATTCTTGTATGTGTATATTTTTAATAAAAGAAAATGCCAAACGAATATCATCCTCCCGATCCGGCCAAAGCGCCAGAAACGGATCTATATCAAATATCCCTTCGGCAATCTGACGATTTGCCAAAACAATAAAATGCTCATTTGTAAGCAAATCTGTAATATGTGATGAAATCTTATGCTGCATAAATGTTTTGTCTAACTGACTTCCTGTTAATAGGACAAATAAACGAATCCGTTTATACTCGTAAAAATGATTTTTTTTAAAATTATTTGATTCTGTTGCAAAAAGTGTCTCTCCGCAGGAGACTCATC
>JBOFCW010000215.1:0-19535 GCA_051646395.1 Bacteroidales bacterium | reverse complement strand
TCTCCCTGATATTCACGGGCTGTTTGTTTATCTGATTCCTGGGGCAATGCCTGGATAAATTTATCCATTGATTCAATGGCATAGTTGCTTGCACTGACAATATCAAAATAGGCTACCCATAAATTGTTGAACAAGTAATTGCTCGGGTCGAATTTTATCGAGTCGATTGCCAAAACCGGAGGTGCATCTTCGGGTGAACTTCCTTTATCTGCATTGTCGCCGGCAATTTCAAACATACTGTAATAAGGCATTGCAAATGCATCGTTTTTTCGCATGCTTGCATATGCCGCACTAACGGGAAGGAACAGATTGTCCGGATTGCTGTAATCGATACCGATTACCGGACTCGAATTCTCAGTAGGAATATCCAGGAAGTCGCTACATGCCGAAAATGCCAAACCGACTGTAGCTATCCATGTATAAATATATTTTTTCATAGTCTGTATTTTAATTTTTTTATTCGATATGATTGATGATTCTAAATTAATAGGTAACAGAGAATCCGAATGTCCAGATCGATTGTAGAGGGTACACTGTGTTATCAATACCTGTTGCGATTGGCGATCCTGCAAATTGCGTTGTAAATCCATTATAAGAGAATGTCATCAATGGATTTTGAGCAGTCAGATACAACCGTAGTTTCTGAAGTTTAGGAATCGATTTGAAAGTGTATCCCAATTGGATATTTTGGATGCTGAAATAGGATCCGTTCTCTACAAAGAAACTATTCGGTTTTTGTGTGATAATTGCATTGTATGCAACCGCGGATGGATAAGTATTGCTTGTTCCTTCACCAGTCCATCTGTTTTTTACAAATGCTTCATCGTAGTTTCCTATCGGGAAGGTCGTTCTATTCATCCGTTTTGCATTCAATATCTTATTCCCGATCTGAGAGGTAAACTGCATGCTGAAGTCCCAGTTCTTGAATTCCAGGCCGAAGTTTGCTCCTAATATCACCTTTGGTATCGGAGAGCCTAAGAAAGTACGGTCGTCTTCATCTGTTATTTGTCCGTCTCCGTTAAGGTCCTTGTATTTCAAATAACCTGCTCGCACGCCGGTGTTATATATTTTTTGAGGAATCTCGGCATCTGTCGGATAAACACCTTCAACCTTATATCCATAGAAAGAACCGATCGGGTGACCTTCTTTTGTCAATGTGGCATAAAGTCCGTTGATTGATGCGCCTGGAATATCTTCTTTTCCATTCAGGTCGAGTACTTTGTTTTTTATTGTGGTAACATTGAAACCGGCGTTGTATCTTAATCCATTTTCAAGTTTGTCGGCCCAGTTGACCGTGATCTCGATACCAGAGTTTCTTACTTTACCATTATTTCCTAGGATGTTATCTTGTCCACCACCTGCAGCAAGAGGCGTGTTGAAGATCACGTTTCGGGTTGTTCTGTTATAATAATCGAATTCCCCTGTCAGGCGGTTGTTCAATACGCCCCAATCGAATCCGAAGTCGAACTCGCTTACAGTTTCCCATTTCAAGTGATTTTGGAATACGGTTTGAGCTCCGATACCATCATACAAATTATCCCCGAAAATAGCAGAGGATCCGATTCCTGTTTGTCCCAAAATAACTGCCGAGTTGGAAGGTACATTGTCATTTCCCAGTAGCCCCCAGCTACCACGGATTTTCAGGTTATTCAACCAGGTGTATTCTTTCATAAATTCTTCACTGGTCATATTCCAACCCAACCCGATAGATGGGAAATACCCCCATTTTTCTTGAAATTTTGAGCTTCCGTCAGCACGGAATGTAACGGCTGCCAGATAACGGTCGTCATAATTCCAGGTGCCCCTTACGAAGAAAGATACACCACGGTACAATGATCCTGCATCTTCACTGTAACGGTTTAGCGGAGAGCCTTGAGAAATATAGATCGAAGAAGGGCCATAATCGGGTACTTTTTGAGCCCGGCCGGTCAAAGATCTGAAATCTTCTACACGAGTAGATTGCCCTAATAAAACACTAATGTTGTTTTTACCGAAAGTATCCAGATAGGTGATCAGGTTATCGATGATGCGTGTTTCAGCATTGCCGAAGGTTTTATTTAGGGTGGATTCTTTTGACCCTTGGGTAGGCCCTACATAAAACATTGGCACATAAACCTGAGAACGGAAATTTCTTCTGTCGAGATTGTAAGAGAACCTGTATTTTAATTTATTTTTAATCAGATTCAATTCCATAAAAGTGGATAAAACCAGATTAAGATTCTTCTCCGTATTATCGTTATAGTATGCAATGGCTTTCGGATTCCCGAATTCATTAGGGAAACCATAGCGCTGAGGCGAGTCGAAATCGACCGGAAAGGCTTGTGAATTAGCCGGATTATATACCGGATAAACCGGTCCGTTGATAAACGCTTGCTGGAAAGCGTTCAGATTTGGATTTGCTAACTGATTGATGGAATAAATCATATTCACACCGACTTTCAGCCAATCAAAAACTTCTTGTTCGATCCGGGTTCTCAAATTGAAACGCTGATAATTATTCACGGCAGCCATGATTCCGTTTTTCCAATAATAATTTGCCCCGAAAGAATAGTTTGTTTTTCC
Organism: Bacteroidales bacterium; assembly: GCA_051646395.1. Taxonomy (GTDB): domain Bacteria; phylum Bacteroidota; class Bacteroidia; order Bacteroidales; family JAUNSR01; genus JAUNSR01. Next base: position 16,973 of record JBOFCW010000215.1, on the reverse strand, counting down.
GGAAGCTCCTGAAATATCAAGGTTGGTTGCTGCTGTACCTGCGTTTCGTGTCAAGACATCATACCAATCCGTAGAAGTAGGATATTGATCCGGGTTTAGCAAGGTCTGGTTCGAAGCTTTCAATACCTCATTGCGGATGTCGACGTATTGATTTTTGTCGGCCAGTGGCACGATTTTAATCGGATTCTGAAAACCGATATACGAATCGAGAGAGATGGTCGCTCGCTCAGTTGTACCTCTTTTTGTGGTAACAATAACGACTCCATTCGCTGCGCGAACTCCGTATATGGCCGCTGCGGATGCATCTTTCAGAATTGTCAGATCTTGTATATCCGAAGAGCTCAGGAAATCGATATTGTCGACAAAGGCTCCATCCACGATAAAAAGAGGATTTGCATAATCGCCGATAGATCCCACACCGCGGATCTTGATCGATGCACCACCTCCGGGAGCTCCGGTATTGGTAACTTGTACACCGGCTACTTTACCCTGAAGTGCCTGGGTTGGATTTCCCGCAATTTCACCTGCCAAATTATCTCCTTTGATGGTTGTGATTGGTGCCGTCAGATCTCGTACGCGTTGTTGGCCGTAACCGACTACCACTACTTCATCGAGTTGTTGGTTGTCGGGGTCGATGGTGATTTTATAGGGGCCAGGTCCGGCAACTGTAAATTCTTTGGCGATATACCCCACATAACTTACTTCAACAATGGCTCCATTGGGTACGCTGAGGGAGAAATTGCCGTCATAATCCGTAACGGTACCTGTAGTTGTCCCTTTTTGTATTACTGACGCCCCAATCAGGGTCTCACCTAATGCGCCATCCACAACAGTTCCTGTAATGGTGATGTTTTGCGCCCATAAATTGCCCGATAAACCTACAAGGCTGAACAGGCAGAAAATAAGGATTTGAAATCGCTTCATTTTATAACAATTAAAAAATTATAAGCTTAGTATATATTTAAAGAATCTTTCTTGTTCATGGTTTTTGGAATTTGAATCCCAGTATCGTTAATCCGCGCTGGATATCTTTGTTGTTCATGAAAAGATTCCACAACAACCGCGATCTGTAATTCTCAATCATTACAGCAATCGGTCCCTGGTCTATAGCCAGATAACTATGTACGACCTGCTGTCCTTCTACCATCCCAAGATTGAATGAATCATAAAATCCATATTGACCGAAAAGGATAGGTCCTAATTCATAATAGAAGTATTTGATTGCCTGCATGCTTTGCTGTGGTGTATATACGATGGATGAAATGGCAGCAGTGGGAGATATTGTACCATTTTCATCATTTGTACCGGGATGGTGGGAGGTGTACCCAACCAACGGGTCGTCTGAAGAAGTAAATCCCCAGCTCTTTTCGCTTAATCCGATATGTTTTTTTGGATTATCCACCGCATATAGATAATGTATCATGGCATGAGCCGTATTTCTTTCCAAATAATTGGTGTATTTGTCCTGGAGACCGTTCGGGTTTAATCCCAAAAAAGAGTAATGAGTGAAAAACAAAGGTCCACCGTAATCCATCCCTAATGAAAGCTTGATATCATAATATGATTTACCGTTCATAAATACCTTCGAATTTGTATATCCTTTGTGATATACCTCAGGTTTAATCGGATAGGTTGGTGAGGAAGCTGCCAGAACATATGTGATCATGGTTTCATCAAATCCGCGAATCGCATGATTCATTTTCCATCCGAAGTTTTTCGACCAGTGCCAATAAAGCGTTTCATCTTTTCCCTGCGTATACCAATTCCATTCCACTTCTTCCCAAAGAGTTTGTATACGGGAGGCTAGTTTTTTTGCCTTTGCATCAGGTCTTGTAATCAACCATTCTTTTGCTGTCAATAATCCCTGGATCAGGAAGGCTGTCTCAACAAGATCACCTCCGTCATCATATTTACTGAAGCTGAACACCTCGCCAGTATCACCCATATACCAATGAGCCCATGCACCATGAAAACGTTCGATTCGGGAAAGGAAATCAACCATGTCCCACAAATAATCAATAAGTGTAGAATCGGGTAAATAACCGCGTTGTGCGCCTGCAATTAAAGCCATAATCCCAAAGCCTGTACCTCCGGTGGTGACGATCGGACCATCCCAGCTGTTACTCCTTTCACGAGCCATTTTTGAATTGGGCTCGGCATTTTCAAAAAAATAGCGTGTTGTATAGTTTTGGATCATATTCAATAATTCATCATCGGAGAAACTATTAATTGAAGTACTCACTTCGAATTTTTTAGCATCCGGAGAATCGATGGCCATTCCCACAGGGATAACCCGATAGGTCCAGGATTGAGGAATTATTGGTTGAGGTACAAAGTCAAAATATGTGTTACCAGATGTTTTCCCTCTAAAAGTAAAGTGATTCGAGTTGCCCGGGGAAGCATAAATGTTGTATTCAAAACCGGAGTGATTGATCCAGGATAATTCTACATGTGCCGCATAACCGGTTGCTGAAAGTGATGTCGGAACAATGTAAGCTCCCTGAGCAAATAATCCTGAAACCATAACTAGTATAAGAAAAAGGCTTAAGAATAATATTCTTATTTTCATGATGTTCGGTCTTTATTTTGACAAAATATTTATTCTGATGCATTGTGGGGAAATCGTTATATGAACGGATTCTTCCTGTTTACAGTGATAAATACAATGAAATTTATCGTTTGGATAGATAACAACCGCTTATGAAGTTTGGTTTAAATAGTACTCTGAATTGTTGCTGTACGTGAAAAGGGAAAATATGAATGGCCCATTCTGGTCTATGTTATGGCTTTGTTTTTGAGTAGTTTAGTCGCTATTGGTCCTCCTCGTGCAGGGGATGTATCCCATTGTCGAAATTATTTTTTCACCTTCGGAGGACTGAATGAATGAAAGAAAAGGTTTTATTAGGGAGTAGCTAGCTGGCAGATAATAAAAATACAGGGGGCGGATGATTGGATATTTACCATCCTCTGTGTTTTTCTGATCCGGCAGATAATAATTTTTTCCCTTATCAAAGGAAACTGCGATGGGTTTAAGATGATCGATATAAGAGACTCCAACATACCCTATCGCTCCAGGAGTTTGACGAATAGACTCCTGAATGGCTCCGGTAGCAGGCATACTCAATGCCGCAGGGGAAAAGTTACGTCTTTTCATTACTTTTTGAAGAAAAAAATCATAGGTTCCGGAACTAGATTCCCGTGTGTAAACAATGATTTTCTGATTTTCACCCCCTACTTCTTTCCAGTTTTTTATTTTTCCCCTGAAAATACCTTCGAGCTGTTCTCTGGTTAATTTTGAAACGGGATTTTGGGGATTTACAATTACAGCAAGTGCATCATAAGCAATGATTGTTTCCTTTGGTTTTTTATTTTTCCTGCGCAAACGTTCTGTTTCTTCTGGTTTTATAGTGCGAGAACTCATCGCAATATCGGTATTGCTTTCTTCCAGGGCTGCAATTCCCACACCACTTCCTCCTCCTGTCACCGATATCTTTACCCCTTTATTTTGTTTTAGGAAGGCTTCTGCCAACCGCTGCGTGAGGGGAAGCGTTGTGTCACTTCCTTTGATTCTTTGTGCCTGAGAGGAAGGGAGAAATAAAAACCACAGAAAAAATAGAATTATTTGGCCTTTCATAAACATGTAATGTTTTAGATTGTTTTACATATGACAACAAATGCAAATCTATTTTGTTTTACAAACTTTAATTACTGCTATAAATGTTAAAACTAAGGCTGCTGTTAAAATATTTTCTGGAACGTATTATCCGTATTTTGATTACAATAAGTGGATATACAACGAGTTTCGTGATTTTATTGATTATTTTATTTTTATTCAAAGATAGTATCGCATTATTCAATCAGCCGATAGTGGATTCTGGTTATGAACTTGTTATACGAGCGGACAACCCCATAAAAAAACTTTCTCCGGAAAAGATTATGCGGATTTTTGATACAGATATCGACAACTGGAGTGAAGCGGGCGGAAAGGATCTTCCGATTTTTGTTTATCGATTTACTGATCTTACTGAAGATTATGAAGGTGATGTTTCTTTGACACAAAATCAAATTAATGATTCTTTGTTTCTCTTGTTTGAAAATAATCCGGGAATCATCTGTTTTTTGCCCCGAAAACAGGATTTGCCTGACAATGCTTATATCGTACCGACAGGAGATATCGACCCGGAACAGTTCTTCTTTGGCAAATATTGGTATCCGACAATCACGCCTGTAGCTCAATACGGTTTGTTACCTCTGTTTATGGGGACATTGTGGGTAAGTATCGGAGCTATACTTATCGCATTGCCATTCAGTCTGGCTGTAGCTATTTATATGGCTGAATTGGCGGATAAGAGACTTCGGCGCTGGCTTAAACCGGTTATCGAACTTCTGGCAGGTATTCCCTCTGTGGTCTATGGCTTTTTTGGATTGGTAGTGATTGTTCCTAGTTTGCAGAAAATATTCCGTTTACCAGTTGGGGAAACAGCGTTGGCAGGAAGTCTTGTATTAGCGATTATGGCACTTCCTACTATTATTACGGTCGCAGAAGATGCTATCCGTACAACACCTCGTGCGATGAAAGAAGCTAGTATGGCATTGGGTGCCACTCATTGGCAAACAATCCGTAAGGTAATTCTTCCGTATGCAAAGTCGGGAATTGCTTCTGCGATTGTATTAGGAATCGGTCGGGCAATCGGAGAAACCATGGCTGTGTTGATGGTTACGGGTAATGCGGCTGTGATTCCTACCTCATTTTTGGAGCCGGTTCGCACTATTCCTGCTACGATAGCCGCAGAAATGGGTGAAGCAGCTGTCGGAAGTGCTCACTATGAGGCCCTTTTTGCTTTAGGAGCTGTACTTTTCGTAATAACACTCGGACTCAGTATCGCTGTTGAGTACATAAGTAAAAACAAATATTGATACTGTATAAAGCATTAATGAATTTCAAACGAATCATTACAAATCAAATCAGAACGCAAGTGAATCGTCTTAGAATAGAGCAGAGAAAACATTATTCGGAAAGGATTATGTTTTTCGTATTTCGGTCATTGAGTTGGTTGGTCGTCATTGTTCTGATGTCGATTATCGGATTCATCATCAAAAACGGTATTGGAGTCTTGAATTGGGAATTTCTTACTACCAGTCCGCGAGAGGGAATGACAGCAGGAGGAATTTTTCCAGCGATTGTGGGAACTTTATATCTGGTTGCCGGAAGTATGATTTTTAGTTTACCTTTTGGGATTATGTCGGGGATATATATGAACGAATATGCAAAAAAAGGAAAGCTTGTTAGATTCATTCGTATCATGACGAATAATCTAAGTGGTGTGCCTTCTGTCGTTTTTGGAATTTTTGGGTTGGCTTTATTCGTCAATTATTTCGGCTGGGGCGATTCTTTATTGGCCGGATCTTTGACGTTGGGTCTTTTGATTCTTCCGGTAATCATCCGGATTACAGAAGAAGCATTAAAAAGCATAGACAATTCTTATCGTGAGGGAAGTCGGGCATTAGGAGCCTCCAAGTTACAAACCATAGGTCGTGTTCTTCTTCCTATGGCATTTCCTAACATCCTGACGGGTGTGATTTTAGCGATTGGCCGTGTTGCCGGAGAAACAGCTCCTATTTTATTTACCGCTGCCGCCTTTTATTTGCCGGATTTGCCTCATTCTATTTTTGATCAGGTGATGGCTTTACCATATCATTTGTATGTTATTGCCGTTAGTGGTAGTGATTTGGAGTCAACTCGTCCGATGGCTTATGGAACAGCTTTGGTTTTAATACTTATTGTGTTGATTATTAATTTGATAGTTAATATTGCACGGCAATATTTTGAAAATAAATTTGAGAAATAACTATAATAATAATGGAGAAACAAAAGACAATTCAGGCAAATGAAGTTAATTTCTTTTACGGTGATTTTCAGGCATTGCGTAATATCAGTATGACAATCGAACAGAGGGATGTCGTTGCTTTAATTGGTCCATCAGGTTGTGGAAAATCAACTTTTTTGAGGATACTGAATCGCATGAATGACCTGATCGATAATACACGGGTAACTGGAAACGTCTTATTTAATGGAAAGGATATCTATGCGACGGATATAGAAGTAGACGGACTCAGGAAACAAATCGGAATGGTTTTTCAACGTCCAAATCCTTTCCCACTCTCTATATATGATAATGTTGCTTACGGGTTGCGTGTAAATGGAATTAAAGATAAATCGTATATTGAAAAGACCGTTGAAGAAGCTCTAAAAGGAGCTGCGTTATGGGATGAGGTCAAAGATAAACTCAAAAAATCAGCTTTCCGGTTATCAGGGGGGCAACAACAGCGTTTATGTATAGCTCGTGCCATGGCAGTCAAACCAGAGGTTCTTCTGATGGATGAGCCTGCTTCTGCTCTGGATCCGGTTTCGACAGCCAAGATCGAAGATTTGATTTACGAATTGAAAACGTCTTATACGATTGTTATCGTGACACATAATATGCAACAGGCAGCACGTGTCAGTGACAAGACAGCTTATTTTTATATGGGGGAACTTATTGAATATGCCGATACAAGAAAACTATTCACGAATCCGGAAAAAATTTCAACCCAAAATTATATCACAGGTCGGTTCGGATAAATGAAATCGCCATAACTCACCTAAAGTTGGGAACCCGACAAAAGTTACATAAATGGCGCATTTATACATTAATGTCAAAAATCAAATTAGATATAAATAAAATTATATGAAGTATATAGAACAAGAATTATCGCATCTGAAAAATAAATTAATCGAGATGTGGGATTTGACGGCATTGCAGCTCGATAAGTCAGCGGAAGCTCTATTGAAAGAGGATCAAACTATCGCGAAAGAAGTGATTTTGCGAGAGCGAATTGTGAATACTGTAGATCTGCAAATAGATAGCGAATGTGAAAATATTATTGCACTTTATGCTCCTGTTGCTATCGACTTAAGATTTGTGTTGGCGATGATGCGGATTTCCAATGATCTGGAAAGAATCGCAGATTTTTGTGAAGGGATAGCAGTATACGTTCTTAAATGTAATCCGGAAAAACCGCCGGTAGATTTAATGCAATTGGTCAATCTGAAAGAGATGCTTCAGTCTGTAAGGCAAATGCTTCTCAATGCAAAGAAGGCATTCGAAGAAGAAAGCTCCTATGAGGCAATAAGAGTCTTTGATATGGATCAGCAAGTGGATGAATTCAATGTAAGGGCAGTGGACTTGATGGGTGATTTTCTCAAACAAAATCCCGAACGAGGAAAAGATTGTTTGTTGCTTTATGGAGTAGTCCGGCGACTGGAGCGATTGGGGGATCACTGTACGAATATAGCAGAAGAACTTATTTTTTATCTTGATGCAAAAGTGTTGAGACACAAGGATAAAAAAGAGTGACGAGAGTCTTAAGTCACGATAAAACACCAGCCATTGATTTCCCGAAAAAAATTAAATCAATGTCCTGTCAGAGATTGACAAAAAATGTATTAGATAAAGATGAAATTGAATGTATAAATGAAAATGCTTTATAAACTATAATGTTATAACAAATATTCAACAAATATCATTTTTTATCTGTTTAAGAACCATGAGTCTGACTCATTTCTTTGAAAATGTCTGAAAGCATATCGGGATAAACATGACTCAACAGGCTTTAAATGAAAAACAAATTATGTATAAATAAAATATTTTGAGCAATATGAAAATAAAGACAGGTCAGGGTTCGATCTCCGTTTTAACATTGTTGGGTATCTGGTCAATTTCAGCAATTACTTCTTTACCAGGTCTGGCCGTTTCCCCAATTTTGGGAGATTTGGATAAGATATTTCCCCATACCTCGGATTTGGAAATCCAAATGCTGAGCTCTTTACCATCCTTATTAATAATCCCCTTTGTTTTGCTATCGGGAAAGTTAAGTGAAAATAAAAATAAAATTGGTTTATTAATGATCGGTCTGCTGATTTTTATAGCCAGTGGGATACTCTATTTTTTTGCAGAAAGTATGATGGCTCTTATTCTCATCAGCTGCCTTCTGGGTGTAGGGGCCGGTATGATTATTCCTCTTTCAACGGGCTTGATTGCAGAGTTTTTTGTCGGTAAATACCGTACCATGCAGATGGGACTAAGTTCTTCAATAACGAATCTGACTTTGGTGTTGGCTACGTTTTTAGCTGGTTGGCTTGCTAATTTTAATTGGCATTATCCGTTTATTGTTTATTTTTTACCGGTTTTCGCAGTAATATTGTGTAATTTTTTGCGACCATCATTTCTGAAAAAACACGATATCGTAACAGTATCTTCTAAACTATCCCAAGATACGGGAGAAAATACTTCGTTAACGCCTTCTCCTTATCTGAAAAAAGGCGAAAATATCAACAAAAAAATGTTATCGGGTTTGATGTTTATTTACTTTATGGCATCATATATCGCAATTATCATATCATTTAATCTTCCTTTTGTTATTCAGCACTATAATTTGAGTAGCTCGTATGCCGGCACAATGATTTCAATCTTTTTTCTGGCCATAATGTTACCCGGATTCTTTATAAATAAGATTCTTGATCTTCTGAAAAACAATGTCATCCACATTAGCTTTTTATTACTAGCCTTAGGCCTTTTGTTTGTGATATTGTTTAAATCTGTTTTTTTGATTGTAATTGGTGTTTTTTTCGTAGGTTTCGGATATGGTATCATTCAGCCTTTGGTTTATGATAAGACAACTTTGGCTGCGAGACCCGAAAAAGCTGTTTTAGCACTGGCCTTTGTTATGTCTGTAAACTATCTGGCTATTCTGGCATGTCCTTTTATTGTGGATTTCTTCCAGATAATTTTTCATGAGAAAGGAGTTTTATTTCCTTTCCAGTTAAATATGGTGATAGCCGTTCTTGTTGCGATATTGGCTTTTCTGGGAAGGAAAAATAGTATTTTTTCCGGTAAAAGTTCCATGTGATAATATTCCTATAGAATTTGAAGTAATTTTTGTCCCACATACATTGATTTAACTTAAAACCAGATTCGTTTGATCCCTAAACGAATCTGGTTTTTTATTTTATTTTTTTGCATTTCGCCCTTTTTTGTAATGAGCCGATTACAGAATCCGGCTGATCGTTCAGCCCGCTTCTGTGAATCATATAAAAAAAAACCTTATTTATAATAATCTAATTCTCACCATCTAACAAATTAAATTCATTGCTGTTATAGGGATATACGTTTTATAACTTATAAATATTAAGCATATGGCTACAAAACAAAACGAAGGACAGATCTGGAAAGAAGATGGAAAGATCAAAGATAGTGCACCCAAATGGGCAGCTTTCCGTCAACGGATGATTGGTGAGTTTCCTTCACCGTACAAAGGAAAAGAGGACGCATTGGCAAATTCGATGATGAATTCAATTGCACAGATTGATGCATTGAAGCCCGAGATTGGAGGTCCTGCTTATTTAGGTGATAATTCAGCTTTAACGTATACGTATCCTGAAATCAAGAATAAGGAGATCAATCAGCAGTCAAGGTCGCTGGAGTCTGTGATTACAGATGCGGTCAATTTGTTTAACGGTATGCCGAATGTTTCCAGCCCGCTTACAATGTCTAATGTATGGCCACAACCGAATACCGCAAGTATTATCGCATCAACATTGCCGTTGATTTACATGCCGAATATCATCGAGGGTGAATATTCATGGAATGTTCATAAAGCAGAGCTTGAGAGTGCCGGTATGCTGGCGAATCTTTTCGGCTGGGCTCCTACGAAAGCAGGCTGTGTTTATACTTACGGAGGTAGCGGTTGTTGGTTGTACGGATTGAAATATGCCATAACACGTGTTATTCCGGGATCCAGAGAGAACGGGGTTCGTACGGATGGTAAGGTGATCGTATCGTCACAGTCCCATTATTGTCGTGAGAATGCAACGGACTGGACCGGTCTGGGAATGAAAAATATCGAAATCATCCCGACGGATCCTCAGACAAATAAAATGGATATGGGAGCTCTTGAAGCAAAACTTAAAGAGTTTCAGGAAAAGAAAATTCCGGTAATCGAGGTTGTTTGTACAATGGGTACTACGGATGCCAGCGTATTTGATCCGATTGAAAAAGTACGTGAGTTATTGGATAAATATCCGAATCCGGATGGTTACGGGAAGGCTTTGCTGTATGCAGACTCTGTGGCCGGATGGTCGTGGAAATGTTTCGAAACCTATGATTTTGAGGCTAATCCAATGGAGTTCTCTGAAGAAATAAAGGAAATACTTAAAAAGAATCTCAAAGAGATCCGTGGTATTCATTTGGCTGATGCTGTGGGAATCGATTTCCATAAATTCGGTTGGTCTCCATATGTGAGCAGTTGCTTCCTTTATAAAGATTCTGCGGAATTCGAAAGTATTATGCGTAGAGGTAGCTATGCTTATTTACAGGAAGTTACTCCATATAATCCGATGTATTATACGCTTGAGGTTTCCCGCAGTGCGGCTGGTTCGATTGCCGGGTGGACGACTATGAAATATTTTGGTATCGAAGGTTTCCAAGCTATTTTGGGTGGGATTTTAGAGGTCCGTTATTTTATGGATTCTTTGGTAAATGCACAACCCGAAATGTCGATGGCCGATCCTGATAACTCCGGATTTATTTCCCTTTTCCGTATTTATCCTAAGGGTGTAGATGGAAAAGCCCAATTCCAGAAAGAGTTGAATGATCCCGCTCATCGTGCTGATCTGATTAAGTATAACAACTTTACTGAAGCAATTGGAGAAAAGCTTTTCAACTGGTATATCAGCGGAAAACAAATCAATGGAAAATATACTCCTCACATGGCCTACAGTACCGGTTTTAGGAATGCCTCTTGGAATGAAGACGGTAAAGATCCTGAAGCATGTATCTATGCTCTGAAATCCTATCCGATGAATGTATTTGTGACGCCGGAAATTATGAAACATACGATAGATTGCGTTTTGGCAGCTCGTGATGAGGTTGAAAAAGAATTATTTTAATTTAAAAGTAAAGAGATTATGAGTACAAAAAAACATGCTCCAATCGTACAGGAGCTGATCGATTTAATCGCTAAAAATAAATGGGAAGATAAATTTAATCAGGCTTTGAAAAAGGCTCAATCTTATAATATCGCAGAAATGGCCGATATCAAGACCATGGAAGATTATTATAACTGGTTAGAAGCCCAGCTTACCTGGATTCCAAATGAAAATCCGGAAGGTAAAATCGTCTATGAACACGTATGTAAATTCTATTTTCTCTTAGATCAAAGTCCTGTGAAAGAGTTGCAAAATAGTGTTGTTCCTCACGATAAAATGGAGCAATTAACGCCACTTTCTGCATGGATGGTACGTTTCGTACGTGAATTCGGGGCATTTATGGATACTCCAGAATCTCTGACACCAGAATCAGAAAAAACATTTTGGGATTCGCCGATTTACAATATGGATGAATATGAACGTCCTCGCGGTGGCTGGAAAACATATAACCAATTGTTTGGTCGTCACGTTAAACCCGGTATGCGTCCGATTGCAGCGATAAATGACGCTTCCGTGATTGTCGCTCCGGCTGATTCGACTTTCGACGGACAATGGGAAGTTCGAGCTGATTCGCATGTGGATATCAAAGGTCTTGACTGGCGGATTGAGGAGCTTTTGGAAGGCTCTCCTTATAAAGATCGTTTCAAAGGTGGTATTTGGTGTCATTCTTTCCTGAATACATTTGATTATCATCGTGAACATGCTCCGGTAGGAGGTCGTGTACTTGAAGCACGGGTTATTCCCGGGACAGTATATCTTGAAGTGAATCCGGAAGAAATCCCTGAAGCACCGGGAACACATAAAATCGGAATGAAGCGTGTATTCGATGCTCCTGATAATCCTGGTTACGAATTTATGCACACGCGTGGATTAGTGGTGATTGAGTCAGAAATTGGTTTGGTTGCCGTCTTACCGATGGGTATGGCTCAGGTTTCCTCAATTGTAGTTACTTGTCAGGAAGGACAGACTCTACAAAAAGGAGATGAAATTTCATACTTCCAGTTTGGGGGATCAGATATCGTAATGGTTTTTGAACGTGCAAGCAACGTATGTATTACAGCTCAGCCTGGTGTACATTATCGAGTAGGTGCAGCTGTTGCCAAAGCATATCCAATGAACAAATAATAGTTTTTTTGACGAATCGAGATTGTACCGGGATAGGGCATGACATGACATACCTGTCAACGTCCCTGTTCCGGTATTCGATTTAAGATACAAATGACTTTAAATTAAATATTTATGGCTACAGAAACTACTACGGGAAAACCCCATGTGAATGCAAAAGAAGCCTCTGCTGCAAAGAAAGGTGCAGGTAAAGGATCCATTTCGATGATTACGATGGCCATTATGATCGTGACCACCATCGTAAGTTTAAGGGGATTGGCTTCTCAGGCGGAATTTGGTATTTCATCCATTTTTTATTACACTTTCGCCGCACTTGTTTTCTTGATCCCTTTCTCTTTAGTTTGTGCCGAGTTAGCTTCTACCTTTACAAAAAGCGGTGGTCTTTTTCGTTGGGTTTCTGAAGCATTCGGTGTTAAATGGGGATGGGCAGCGATGTATCTGGAATGGCAGACCGTTGTGATCTGGTTCCCTTCCGTGTTGATGTTTGCGAGTGTATCGCTGGCATATATTTTCTGGCCCGAAGCTTTTGATGCTAAACTGGCCAGCAATAAGTTATATACGATAGTTGTTTTACTTGCGGTTTATTGGCTGGCAACCCTGAATACATTCAGAGGAATGAAATCGGCAAATAAGCTAAGTACATTGGGCGGTTTTTTCGGAACGATTATTCCCGGAGCTATTTTGATTATTCTTGGTGTACTTTACCTGGTTTTGGGCAAACCGATCCAAATGAGTCCGGATCAACATTTCTTCCCTGATTTTACACAGTTCAATACCATCGTTCTTGCTGCTTCAATTTTCCTGTTCTACGGAGGTATGGAGATGCAGGGTGTACATATTCAGAGTATGTCTAATCCGGCTAAACAATTTCCTAAGGCGATCTTTTTAGCCACCATCGCAATTCTGGTGATATTTATTTTTTCTACACTGGCAATTGCTTTTGTTGTACCACAAAAAGACATCAACCTGTTACAGACATTGTTTGTCGCTTATAAATCACTTTGGGCAACATTGGGCCTTTCTTGGTTGGGGAATGTCATGGCGCTTTTCATTACTTTCGGTGTTATTGGCCAGGTTAGTGTAATTATTGCCGGACCATCAACCGGATTGATGGCTGTTGCAAAAGGAGGATATCTTCCACAATCTCTGCAGAAGGAAAATAAAAATGGAATTAATGAGCGGATATTGATCATTCAGGCTGTTTTTGTAACAGTGCTTACTTTGTTGTTAGTCGTTCTACCTTCTGTTCAATCAGCATATCAAATCATGAGTCAGATGGCGACCATCATTTATCTGATAATGGTGTTGATTATTTATCTGGCTTGTATTCGTTTGCGATATACACAACCGAATAAAGAGAGAGGATTTAAGATTCCGGGTGGAAAATTAGGTATTTGGATTGTTACTATAATCGGAGTTGTTGGGGCTGCATTAGCTTTGATCCTTAGTTTTATCCCTCCTTCACAGATTTCTACAGGTAGTCCGATGGTTTATATTTTGATTCTTGGAGCCGGGTCTATCTTGTTCTTCACGATCCCTTTCATCGTTTATGGAAAAAGAACAGTGAAATGGAAAGATCCTAAAGCTGATTTTTATCCTTTCGATTGGCAAATTGAAAATCGTCATCCAAGTACACCTTCAAAATGGCCTGCAGGATATGTGCCTACTGATGCTGAGGTTCAAGCTGCTTATGGAAGAGAAGAGGATGAGTTGATTCATGGCCAAACCAAATGAACCTCTTCATTTGGGCCCAATGGCAACAATAAATAACCTTCAAAAGAAAAGGCCGGTATTTATGTTCGGCCTTTTCTTATAAAAACTTACATGCAATTTGTTAAATCAAAAACATCACGAACAAGACATCCTGTAAGTAATAATTCCAGATACAGGTTGGTCGATGTATATTCCTTTAAGTAAATCAAATTATTCGATAAATATTATGAAACCAGAATGTAAATTTGCTATAGATGCGCTTTTTTTGGGACCAAAGGCCGAAAATGCAGAGTTTCTTTCGAAAACTTTACAGGATTTTATCAGTGATCATTTTTACTGGCGTAAAGACTATCATCCTGAGGATACACCTATTATCAGTTTGCACGAACAGAAAACACCAGAGTTTATCGAAGTACAACAACGTACGATCAATGCTCTTCAATTATTGAGTGCGAAACTTCGGGAAACTTCTGTGCCCTGGCATTCTCCACGTTATTTGGGGCAAATGAATAGCGAAATTCTGATGCCTTCTATCATCGGATATGTCACAGCAATGCTTTATAATCCCAATAACTGTGCTTATGAGGGTGCTCCGGCTACAACTCCAATGGAACTGGACGTTGGTATTGATTTTTGTAAAATACTTGGTTTTGATCCTCAAAAAGGATGGGGGCATATTGCCAATGATGGAACCATCGCCAATATGGAGGGGTTATGGTACGCCCGAAATCTGACATCTATTCCTTTTGCGGTTAAAGAAGTTTGTCCCGAATTGGTTGCTGATAAATCAGATTGGGAACTGTCGAATATGAAAATTTGCCAGATTCTTGATTTGGCTGATAAAGTACAGGATAAATGGGAAGATATCCGGAATCATTCGGTCAGGGGGAAAGGTTGTAATAGCGGACAGCTTGGTAAATGGATTGTTCCTCAAACCAAACATTATTCATGGGTCAAAGCAGTTGATCTTTTAGGTATTGGTATAGATAATATGATCGACGTTCAGGTTGATGATAAATATCGGATGGACATGGCAGTCCTTGAAAAAACAATTCTCGATTTAGTGGATAAAAAGATTCCGATTCTGGGTGTTGTTGCTGTCATCGGAACAACAGAAGAGGGTGCTGTCGATCATTTGGATCAGGTGGTAGCATTACGAGAAAAACTGGAAAAAGAAAAAGGCGTTTCATTCTATATTCATGCTGATGCTGCGTATGGTGGATACGTACGAACAATATTCCTGGATGAAAATCAAAACTTCATGCCATTTGATAGTCTTAAGACCAGACTTGTTCAGGATGGTATTTTCGAAGAAGATATCAATTGGCCGACACAGGATATCTATAATGCCTATAAATCACTCGCAGATGTAAACTCCATAACGATTGACCCGCATAAAATGGGTTATGTGCCATATGCTGCCGGAGGGATTGCAATCCGTGACAAACGGATGGTTCGTGCTGTTTCTTTCTTTGCAGCTTATGTATTTGAAAAGAATACAAGTGCCCCCGAGTTGCTTGGTAGTTATATTATCGAAGGGTCGAAAGCCGGAGCAGCCGCTGCCGGGGTATGGGTTGCTCATCAGGTTATTCCATTGAATATTACCGGTTATGGACGTCTGATCGGAGCAAGTATTTACGGAGCCCATAAATTTTATCAGCTGATCAAACAAACTCAACCTTTTAAAATCGGTAATTATACCATTAAGATGGAAGCTCTCACCGAACCTGATTTTAATATGGTCGATTGGGCTTATAACATCGATGGAAATACGGATCTTGCAAAAATGAACGCATTGAATGAGGCTTTGTTTGATATGAGTGCACCATTCGGACAGCCGATCCTGAAATCGGACTTTTTGACTTCGCATACTGATCTGGCTTCCGGAGATTATGGCGATGCACCGAAAGAATTTACTCAAAGATTGGGTATTGCCCCATCAGAGTGGGACAGGGTGAAAAATGTAGTGGTATTGAGAGCTTGTCTATTAACGCCTTATTTTATGAATCCGAATGTATTGAATACCTATTGGGATGATTTTATGAGCAGTATGCAATCCAAGATTGAAAAACTATTCAAGCAGGAAGAGTTGAAAGAACTTTCGGACATACTCAATGCAGATAAAATGATTTAATACGGATATATGTGATTACAGGAATGCATTTTATCGTGCGATCCAAACGTATCAAACTATATAAAAAATCGCCCTCCGACGAAATCAGTCAGAGAGCGGTTTTTATTTATAATTGCTTATAATCAGTATTCGAAGCGGCCGAATTCTGATTCAATCACCAATTCGTTTTTATCCGATTCTTCTACAAATCCGACAATCTGCGCATCGATACCGAATGAATTTGCTATTTCGATCACCTCCTGGGCATGTTCGGGAGCGATATAAACCTCCATACGATGACCCATATTGAATACTTTATACATCTCTTTCCAATCAGTACCCGATTGCTCCTGAATAATGCGGAACAAAGGAGGGACAGGGAAGAGGTTATTCTTCGTAATCTTCACTTTATCGGTAAAATGAAGCACTTTTGTCTGCGCACCACCCGAACAGTGTACCATACCATGGATTTCCGGACGCAAGGCATCAAGTAATTTTTTGATTACCGGCGCATAGGTTCTTGTTGGCGACAATACAAGTTTACCGGCATCAATGCCGAGCTCATCTATTTTGTCCGTAAGTTTCAGACCACCTGAATATACCAATTCGGCAGGAACTGCCGCATCGTAACTTTCCGGGTACTTTTCTGCCAGATATTTGGCGAAAACATCATGACGAGCTGATGTCAGACCGTTGCTTCCCGTTCCGCCATTGTATTCTTTTTCATAGGTAGCCTGTCCGTAAGATGACATCCCTACAATTACATCTCCCTGACAGATATTCGCATTGTCGATAACCTCCGAACGTTTCATCCGGCAAGTAACCGTAGAATCGACAATTATAGTGCGTACCAAGTCGCCCACATCTGCCGTTTCTCCACCAGTTGCATATGCATTTACACCCATTTCGCGCAATTCGGCCAGTAACTCGTCCGTACCGTTGATAATGGCCGAAATCACTTCACCCGGAATCAGTAGTTTATTACGCCCGATAGTC
>JBOFCW010000016.1:0-10989 GCA_051646395.1 Bacteroidales bacterium | reverse complement strand
GGTTCGAAGGGGCATGACGTATTGGTGGCTCGTTTGAAGGAACAATATGGTTTCCGTTGGGATACTAAGGTTGAGGATGCTCTGATCGTGCTTGCCGGGAAATATTCACCGGTAGATTCTATTTTTCAAAATGAAGCACGTCAGCTTTCTTCTGTTCTTTTTCATATTTCAGATAAAGCATTTACTACCGGTGATTTTGCCGACTATCTAAGTGCTAACCGCGCGTCTGCCAAATACACCAATCAGTCGATTTTTGCAGAAAAGAAAAAAGCTTTTGTCGATGCAATGATTATAGCATATGAAGATTCACAGCTTGAACACAAATATGCCGATTTTCGCAATTTAATACGTGAGTATCATGATGGGATTCTTCTGTTTGAGGTAAGTAATAAAGAAGTATGGGAGAGAGCCTCGCAAGATATCGACGGGTTGAATAAGTACTTTAAACATAACAAGAAATCATACAGATGGGATGCTCCTAAATTCAAAGGTTTCGTAGTTGAATGTATGGATGAGGCAACAGCTAAAGCTGCTCGTCGTATTCTTAAGAAGACACCCGCTGATTCGGCAGCCCTGGTTTTACGCCGGGAGTTGAATAACGATTCAGTACAGTTTGTTCGTGTTCAAAAAGGTCTTTACTCTCAGGGTGAAAATCAACTTGTCGACATCCACCAGTTCAAATCAAAAGAAGAATTGACTAACGATACTTTTCCGGTTACCTTTGTTTATGGAAAGAAATTGAAGAAAGGGCCAGAGTCTTATGAAGATGTTCGGGGATTGGTGACAGCCGACTATCAGACTTATCTGGAAAAAGAGTGGATTCTGGAATTGAAACAGAAAAACACCGTTGAAATAAACCAAGATGTTTTAAAAACGGTTAAGCCTCTTTAATTCATTTCTTTTTATCGTAATTTTACCCGGGTTTTATTACGATTGAACGGATTAATCACAGATATATGCGACTGACTTTTCTCTTTATTTTTTCAGGTTTGATTTTATTTTCATCAATATCCTGCCAACGTGGTAGTAAGGAGGAAAACGATCATCTGGTAGTTGAAGTGGATGGTCATAAACTTACTCATGGAGCTTTGAAAGACGTGATGGGTAAGTATCAGACTATCGCCGATAGTACGCGTATGGCAGATGCTTATATCCGTAACTGGATTGATGAGATTCTTCTTTATGAAAAAGCAAAAAATAATATCGACCATCTTCAGGAGATTGAAGAGGAAGCCGAGGCATATAAAAGAAGAATGGTTATTTTTGAATATCAGCAGCGTTTGGTCAACGAACGTTTGTCTGTTGAATTAACCGATCAGGAACTGGAGCAATTTTATGAACAGCATAAACGAGAATTTGTGTTGAAGCAGCCGATCATCAAAGGCCTTTTCCTTAAAGTGCCAGCAGATGCACCTCAGTTGAATGAGTTGAAAAAATGGATGCGTAAAACCAATGACGAGTCTCTGGAGAAGATTGATAAATACAGTCTGCAAAATGCTTTGGTGTACGAATATTTTCTGGATCGTTGGGTTCCTTTCGATCAGTTGATGAATAATATTCCATTCGAAATTACTAATGGAAATCGTTTTTTGAGAGAAAATAAGTCGCTTGAAGTGACACAGGATAGCTCCTGGTACTATCTTTCTGTCGATCGTTACATTCCCGAAGGAGAAATTCAGCCTTTTGAATTTGCGCGTGACAAGGTTCGTGAAGCTTTGTTGAATCAAAAAAAGAAAGGATTTGTTCGTTCGATAGAAGATGAGCTTTATCAGAAAGCTATTCGTGAGCAAAAAATAAAATTTTACGGAAAGGAGTCGAATGGCTCCGAATAAAAATACTAATCAGATAAAATCAATGCGTAAGTTATTTAAAGGATTATCGCTTTTACTTGCTTTGTTTGCATCCACATTCATGAATGCTCAGGAAAATGTGGTCGATGAAGTGGTTTGGATTGTAGGAGACGAAGCCATTTTGAAATCCCAGATCGAAGAGCAACGACTAAGAATGCAATATGAAGAGGAAAAGATCAATGGAGATCCATATTGCGTAATACCCGAGCAGTTGGCCATTCAAAAGCTGTTTCTGCATCAGGCAAAACTCGATAGTATCGAAATGTCGGAACAACAAATTATTCAGCAGGTAGAAGCCCGCATGAACTTTTATATTTCTCAGATCGGGTCGAAAGAAAAACTGGAGGAATATTTCAATAAACCTTTGGCTCAGCTAAGAGAGGAATTGCGTGAGGCTGTTCGCGACCAGGGTACTGTACAGCAGATGCAACAGAAACTTGTTGAAAACGTAAAGGTAACACCTGCCGAAGTGCGTCGTTTCTACCAATCGTTACCTCAGGACAGTATTCCGTTTATGCCTACGCAAGTGGAAGTGCAAGTTCTGACGTTCGAACCTAAAATTCCGCAAGAGGAGATCGATAATATCAAGGCTCGTTTGCGTGATTATACGGAGCGTGTGCAAAAAGGAGAATCAGAGTTTTCTACTTTGGCTATCCTTTATTCTGAAGATCCGGGTTCGGCAAGAAATGGAGGAGAGCTTGGATTTAAAGGACGCGGTGAGTTCGTTCCTGAATTCTCTGCTGTGGCCTTTCAGTTGAATGACTCGAAAAAAGTTTCGAAAATTGTAGAAACGGAGTTTGGTTATCATATCATTCAACTGATTGAAAAACGTGGCGACCGTGCAAACTTCCGCCATATTTTGCTTTCGCCAAAAGTTTCAGATAAAGAACTTACGACGACTATGCATCGGATGGATTCACTAAAACAAGATCTGGATTCGTTGAAATTCACATTCGATGAAGCCGTATCTTATTTATCTCATGATAAATCAACCCGTAATAACAAAGGCCTGATGGTGAACCAATATAACGGTACATCTCATTTTCAGATGGAGCAGCTTCCTGCAGAAGTTGCCCGTGTGGTAGATAAGATGGAGGTAAACCAGCTTTCGGCACCGTTTGTTATGAAAAGCGAGAAGAACGGACGTGACGTGATCGCTATCATTAAGCTAAAAAGTCGCACACCTGGCCACAAAGCCACGATTTATGATGACTATCAGGCTTTGAAAGGGATGCTTGAAGAAAAGAAAAAAGAACAAGTAATCCAGGACTTTATCAAGAAGAAACAAGCAGAAACATACATTCGGATCAAGGAAGGGTGGCGTAATTGCGATTTCCAGTATCCGGGATGGGTTAAGAATTGATACTAATTGATTGATGTTAAATAAAAAAACATATTCATGGTTTAACAGGCATAAGACACTTGCGGGTGTCTTATGCCTGTTCGCACTTTCTGCGTTTTCATTTGCGGTGAATCCGCCGCCGCAGAATTCTGTACCTCCAGTGGAAACGAAGGCTAATCGTATTCATCTTTTAAGGGCAAATACACTCGATTATGACAAGAGCGTGAATGCCGATTTTCAGATTCTTCGAGGCGATGTGCAATTTCGACAGGACAGCTCTTATATGTATTGCGATAGCGCCTACTTTTATGAACAGTCTAATTCACTCGATGCTTTTGGTAATGTAAGAATGGAACAGGGCGATACCCTCTTCGTCTATGGCGACGTATTGTATTATAACGGTAACACCGGACTAGCCCGTTTGCGCGACAACGTTCGGATGATTAACCGGGATGTGACACTTACAACGGATAGCCTTAACTACGACAGGATCGTCAACATCGGATATTTTTTTGAGGGAGGGGTGATTACCGATTTAGAGAACCGGCTTACTTCTATTTATGGCGAATATAGTCCGGATACTAAATATGCGATCTTTCAACAAGATGTAGAATTGCAGAATCCTAAATACACACTTTATTCGGATACGTTGCGCTATAGTACGGACAGTGGTATTGCCGATATTTTGGGTGAATCGGTCATCGTTTCCGATAGTAATACGATTTATTCCGATTTGGGTTGGTATGACACACGCAATGATCTTTCGATGTTGCTGAATCGATCCCGCCTCGTGAGTAAAGGTCAGATTCTGATCGGCGATACGATTTATTATGACCGAAAATCGGGATATGGCGAGGTATTTGGTAATATGTTTATGAATGACAGTACCCGCAAAATCATTCTTGAAGGTAATTATGGCTATTATAACGAAATTACGGAATATGCTTTTGTAACACAAGTACCACAGGCTATCGAATATTCCCGTGGCGATTCGCTTTATTTGCACGCAGATACTTTGCGTTCGCAGGTAGTCGCCGATCAGCGTGAATTGAATGCTTATTATGGGGTTCGTTTTTTTCGAACCGATGCCCAGGGCGTATGTGATTCGCTTAAATACTCTACGCTCGATTCTACATTGGTGATGTATCGTAATCCGGTAATTTGGAATTACGATTATCAGATTTTTGGAGATACCATCTTCGTATTGATGAACGATTCCACGATCAAACATGCGACGGTGAAGGATTTTGCTTTTCTGGCACAATTCAAAGAGGGGGACTACTATGATCAGCTTACTGGAAAAGTGATGAATGCTTGGTTTGAGAACGGGGAATTGTATAAGATGCAAATGGACGGTAATGTTCAGGCTATTTTTTATCCGGAAGAAAGTGACAAATCCCTCATCGGTCTTAATAAAGCAGAAAGTAGTTATCTGAATGCATTTTTCAAAGAGCGGAAGCTGGAAAAAATGTCGATGTGGCCTAAGGTAAACGGATCGCTTACGCCGATTCCCAAGCTTATGCCCGATCAGCTTTATTTACCTTCTTTTCACTGGTATAGCGATTTGCGGCCGAAAGACCGTTTTGATATTTTCCGCAAGGTGAAAATGCGGGCTGAAGATGTAGTGACCAATACCCGTTTATTCTCAAAAGAGGAGCTTGAGGGAACACAGGATCTGGATCTTCCGGAGGTAGAGCAAAAAGTGCGTCCAGCCACTAAAAATAATTCAAAAAGCAAACCGGTTAAAGACGAAAATTCTCCGGTAGTAAAAGACAGTTTAACCAATGAATTTTTGGTGCCGGATACATTATCCGTACCTTTCACTCAGATAGCCGATTCACTTCGGGGAGATTCCCGTCCGTTGGTCAATGATTCTTTGTTGCATCGGATGGAACAACAGAATGCATCTGATTCGGTTATTATTCAAGAAGGAAAACGGTAAAACAGAATATTATGGGACTATTTTTTAATGTAAGAAAACCGCGCCAATTCCGGCATGACCCGATTTATTTCGATCCCAAGAAAGAGGAACTGGAAGAAAGAATCCGAAAAGTAAAACGGGAAATGGGCGAATTGCCTGAAGAAGATTATAAACCCAATCTGAAAGGATCGTTTGTCGATCAGACTTCACATGTACGCAGGAGGCAGGCAGATGAGGAAAAGGCGTCTTCTTCCCGCAATATCCGTTTGGCTGTAATTCTGGCTATTTTGTTGATTTTATTATATTACTTTTATATCAGATAAGAATAAACAGGACGTAAGTATACGTCCTGTTTTTCGTTAATACGCTTAAATTTTATATCTTCGTTTCGCACAAAAAAATAAACCTATGAACGATATCATTCAACTTTTACCTGACTCCGTTGCTAATCAGATCGCTGCCGGCGAAGTGATTCAGCGGCCGGCTTCTGTCATCAAGGAACTAATGGAAAATGCCATTGATGCCGGAGCTACTAATATCCAGGTAATCTTGAAAGATGCCGGACGTACCCTGATTCAGGTGATTGATAATGGTAAAGGAATGTCAATGACCGATGCCCGTATGGCCTTTGAACGTCATGCAACCTCAAAGATACGGAAGGCTGACGACTTGTTTTCTTTGCAAACAATGGGGTTTAGAGGAGAAGCTCTTGCCTCAATAGCCGCTATCGCTCAGGTTGAGTTACGTACACGGCGAGAGGAAGATGAGGTGGGTTCTTCACTTTCTATTTCAGGAGGTGAAGTAGAAAAGCAGGAGCCGGTATCCTGTTCGGTTGGATCGAATTTTCAAGTCAAAAATATATTTTTTAATGTCCCGGCCCGACGTAAATTTCTCAAGTCGAATCAGACCGAATTGAGTAATATCATTTCTGAATTTGAGCGCGTCGCACTGGTAAATCCCAATATTTCGTTTTCGTTGTTTCATAATGAAAATGAAGTGCTTAATTTGCCTGCTACCAATATGCGACAGCGCATTATCAATATTTTTGGCAAAAGCCTTAACCAACAGTTACTCTCTGTTGAGGTGGATACAACGTTGATTTCAGTGAGCGGGTATATCGGCCGTCCTGAGGCGGCACGTAAGAAGAATGCGTTGCAGTATTTTTTTGTCAACGGACGCTATATGCGCCATCCTTATTTTCATAAGGCTGTTATGCAGAGCTACGAGCAGTTGATTCCGAGTGGTGAAATGCCCAATTATTTCCTTTATTTCAATATTGATCCTGCTAATATCGATGTGAATATTCATCCCACAAAAACGGAGGTGAAGTTTGAGAACGAAACATTTTTATGGCAAATCATTAGTGCTGCCGTAAAAGAAGCTTTGGGGAAATTCAGTGCTGTTCCTTCCATTGATTTCGACATGGCGGATGCTCCGGAGATTCCGGTTTATAAACAGGAAGTGGTACAACCACCTAAACCACAATTCAACTCATCCTATAACCCGTTTCAGCAGAGTCAACCGGTTAATCCTTTCAAATCAACGGGGTCATCCAGAACGGTCGATCCGAACTGGCAAAAGCTTTACGGGGGAGATACAGCCCGGGCCTTTTCTGCCGGAGGTGCAGATTTTTCTGAACAGAATGAGTTTGCCGATGAACAGTTGGTCGATGCTCCTTCCGAATTTGAAGGCGATCCGGATTACTTTCATACAGATACTCCGTTTCCATCGGCAGTCACAATATCTGAGGATGATATTCCTGAGCAGGCAACTGCTAGTTTCGGATCAGAAATAAGTACCGAAGCAGTGTCTTCCTCTCTATCGACAACTCCGACAGTTTTCGGTAAAGCAAAGAATGCGGATGGGGTGCATTATCAACTGAAAACAAAGTATATTCTGACTTCAGTTAAATCAGGACTGATGATGATTGATCAGCACCGCGCACATTTGCGTGTTCTTTTCGATCAGTATATGGAAAATATCACCAATAAACAGGGTGTGTCGCAGGGCGTATTGTTTCCCGAGATGGTTACTTTTTCTCCGGCAGATGTTCCTGTACTTGAAAGTGTTTTGCAAGACCTGCATTTTTTAGGATTCGATTTGAATAACATGGGAGGATGTACTTATTCCATCAATGGGATACCTGCGGGTATCGAAGGTATTGATGTCACCTCATTGCTTCATTCGATGGTCGATACAGCCCGCGAGAAAGGGCGTGATGTGAAAACTGATATGCACGAATTGATTGCACTTTCATTAGCCGAAATAGCAGCGATTCCATATGGGCAGGAACTCAACATGGATGAGATGGAAAAACTGATTGACGATTTATTCGCTTCGCCTCAGCCAAATTATACACCTGATGGGAAACCGATTCTTTCGGTATTCACAAACGACGAAATAACGAAACGATTTAAATAATATCTGTTCTTGCAAACAAGTTAGGATTATGAAATACGGTATTGCTTTGACACCCGCCATTCCGATGCGTGCTACGGCCGAAGAAGAGGCAGAAATGACCAATCAGCTACTTTTCGGCGATACATTTCGTATCATAGAGGAGAAACCACGCTGGTTTCTGGTCGAAAATATTTTTGATGGCGATCGCGGATGGATCGATTGGAAAATGGCTACGATCGTGTCGCCCGATTTTATGGATACGATCTCGTCTTTGCCCGTATATGTGGTGAATCAGCCGATCGGAGATATTCGACGAAAAGGTGACAAGCGGCCTATACGCGTAGCAATGGGATCGGTTCTTCCCGGCTACAATATGGAAACGGGTTTTTTTACAATAGCAGAAAATACTTTTCATATCGCTCCCCGGTTTGTTCGTAAAGTAGAATCGTCACATATCCGGGCATTGTTGCGAACGGCCGAACTGTATCTGAACACATCATATTTATGGGGTGGACGTAATCTGTTCGGTGCAGACTGTTCGGGTTTCGTACAGGTCGTATATCGTATGCATGGAGTCGATCTACCCCGCAATGCCTGTCAACAGATTGAGCATGGCGAAGCGATAACTGATTTTTCTCAGGCACGTCCGGGAGATTTGGCTTTTTTTGGCAAGCCAGATGGGCATATTACTCACGTCGGGATTGTACTTACACCCGATTCAATTCTACATTGTTCAGGTGATGTACATGTCGATAAACTTAGTGCCGAAGGAATTTGGAGTGATCGGTTGAGCTGCCTGACCCATTCTGCTCCTATATTACGCCGATATCCTCAGCTGAAACGTCGGCGGTAGTGTTTCTTTTGTAGCTAATCGCCAAATAATACCGAAAATATAGGGCTGAATTCAGATAGAGTTCAGCCTTAATAAATTCCCTGACCATGAATAATCTGAAATCCATACGCATAACCTTAGCGGTCGTTTTCTTTACATCAATTACCCTTCTTGTCCTCGATTTTACAGGTACGCTACACCGATGGCTTGACTGGATGGCAAGAATTCAGTTGATTCCTGCCATTCTGGCTCTCAATGTGGGTGTGGTTGTACTTCTTTTCGTATTAACATTGTTATTCGGACGTATCTATTGTTCTGTTATCTGTCCTTTAGGAGTATTTCAGGATTTAATAGGTCGTCTGAATCCTAAAAAGCATCGTTTTTCGTTTTCCAACGCAAAACAGATATTGCGTATCTTGATGTTGATTTTGTTTGTGGCAATGCTGATTGCCGGCATCGGATCTGTAGTCGCATTGCTCGAACCTTATAGTATTTTCGGACGAATGGTATCGAATCTGTTGGCCCCATTGTGGCAATGGGCAAATAATCTGTTGGCGCTTTTGGCTGAGCGGGCCAATAGTTATGCTTTTTACCGAACCGATGTTTGGATCAGGAGTATTCCGGTATTTGTTCTTTCCTTCATAATGCCGGTGATTATCGCTGTTTTGGCCTGGCGTAATGGTCGGATTTATTGTAATACAATATGTCCGGTAGGTACGATACTCGGCTTTTTATCAAAAATATCCTTTCTGAAACCGCAAATCGATACGAAAAAATGCAACTCTTGTGGCTTATGTGCGCGCAATTGTAAAGCCTCTTGTATCGATGCGACAATGCATCGGATCGATTATAGTCGTTGTGTTACCTGTTTCGATTGTCTGAGTGCATGTCGGAAAGGTGCTATCCGTTATGAATCCGGATTTAAGACACCTAAAAAAGTCAGTGATTCTCAACCGATTTCTAAACCGGAGATACGACGATCTCCCGGAGTGATGAACGATCGACGCAGGATGTTGGCTGTCGGAGGAGCTTTTCTGACAGCTACCCTGGCGCGGGCACAGGAAACGAAAGTGGATGGAGGGCTGGCTTTTATTACTGATAAGAAACAACCCAAACGGCAAACGCCGATCGTGCCACCCGGATCACAAAGCCTTCGCCATTTTTATCAGCATTGTACGGGATGTCAGTTATGCGTATCGGTTTGTCCCAATGGAGTCTTACGGCCATCTGCTGAATTGACTACATTCATGCAGCCCGAAATGTCTTACGAACGGGGATATTGTCGTCCGGAGTGTACAAAATGTGCAGAAGTTTGTCCCGCAGGGGCTATCCGGCCTGTGAAACGTGACGACAAAACGGCTATTCAGGTTGGTCGAGCTATCTGGATATCGGCTAATTGCGTGGTTTTGAATGATAATGTCGCTTGTGGTAATTGTGCCAGACATTGTCCTGCAGGCGCTATAACTATGATTTCCGGTGATAAAGGGGACGTACCTGTAGTTGACCACGAGAGGTGCATCGGATGCGGTGCATGCGAAAATCTATGTCCATCGCGACCGTTCAGTGCTATATACGTTGAGGGAAATCGGATGCATCGTAATATTTAAAAGTTATATAAATGGCGCATTTGACTTTAATGAAAAAAATAAAATATACACAGATGAAAAATCAATCCAAAATATTGCGCCGTCACTTTATTAAGTTGCTGGGTGGAGCCACCGCAATCTCTTTTTTACCAGGATGTAAACCTCAGAAACGGCGTGGAGGGGTTTCTGCCAACGTGCCTGCTGATGCGATGACCTATCGTACGTCTGCTTCTTCAGCGGATCGCGTATCACTACTTGGATATGGATGTATGCGCTGGCCCCTTCTTCCTGCTCCTGCATCCGACGGTAATGTGGCAGATCAGGAAGCGGTGAATGAACTGATCGATTATGCGTTGGCTCATGGAGTGAACTATTTCGATACGGCACCCGTATACACGCAAGGATGGTCTGAGCGTACAACAGGAACAGCCCTGAGCCGGCATCCAAGACAAAGCTATTATATAGCCACCAAACTTTCGAATTTTTCCCCGGCTACGTGGAGCCGGGAGGAATCATTGAAAATTTACAATAATTCGTTCGAATACCTTCGTACCGATTATATCGATTACATGTTACTTCATGCGGTCGGACAGGGTGGGATGGAAAATCTGCATAAGCGGTATCTCGACAACGGAATACTCGATTTTTTGATAGAAGAGCGCAAAAGAGGGAAAATCAGAAATCTTGGTTTTTCTTATCATGGCGATGTCTCGGTATTCGATTATCTGTTATCGAAACAGGCTGAATATCAATGGGATTTCGTGCAGATTCAGTTGAACTATGTTGATTGGCGACATGCCGGAGAGCAGAATACCAATGCGGAATATCTGCTTGGAGAGTTGCGTAAACGAAATATTCCCGCGGTTATTATGGAGCCTCTATTAGGCGGTCGTTTGGCCAAATTGCCGGATTATCTGGCTACAAGGCTCAAAGAGCAAGAGCCCGGACGAAGTGTAGCCTCGTGGGCTTTTCGTTATGCGGGTTCGTATCCTGAGGTATTGTGTGTGTTGAGCGGAATGACTTATATGGAGCATTTGCAGGATAATATCCGTACCTAT
>JBOFCW010000184.1:0-7099 GCA_051646395.1 Bacteroidales bacterium | reverse complement strand
GAACGGACGATCCAGCTCGTTACCATCTTTCGCGAAAGTTACGATACGGTTCGCAATCTCAACTCCTACAACACGCCCTCCATCAATCATTCGGGCTTTGTGTAGCTCTTTCTGCGAATTGTCTGCTACCTGAATCACGTTCAGGAACAGGTTTTCTGCAGCAGGATTCTTAGGAGAAACCTCAACACGCCAGTCTCCGCTTTCACGAGCTACATCATTCGGATTATCATTCTTGTAGTTCGTACCGAACACCCAGAATTCCTTACCTTCACCTCCGACAGGAGTGATAGCAGCATCTTCAATGGCCGGCAGAAGAACCGTATTGTGCAACATACCCGAATCTCCGTTTTTCGTACGGCTCACCGTGAATTCGTTTCCATTGATTACAGGCTCCTCAATCGAATGGAGCAACCAGAATTTCTTGAAATCAGGATTTGAGGAAACCACTTTATCGAAGATTACCATCGCTGCAGGAACTTTCTCATCCAGCAGGTTCAGGAATACGAAGCTACGTTTTACCTCTTTCACTTTTTTCGAATAAGCTTCCGTGATATCTCCTTTCAGGTAAGAAAACTCCGGTTTAAGCTGGTTAGGACCAAAATCGTATGCCAATGTCTGTCCTACTTTATAATTCGTGTGAAGCAATGTGTCTAGCGTTCTCATCTCTCCCCATTGATGACCCGGCATGCGTTGTCCTCCATCATTAGCAGCGAATTTGGTACGGTCTGAACCACCATAGCTACCGCTCTCGAATACTTCTTCGGGATCGAAAACCAACAATGAATTGTGAGCGATCGTACGTTTGAAGAAATTTTTGTTATGAGCACTGTTGTAACCACCCGAGCTTCCTTTGTATGAACCGGCATCGATAGCCAATGGTCCTTTGTAATAGATGTAGAAAGATCC
Source organism: Bacteroidales bacterium (assembly GCA_051646395.1). Classification (GTDB taxonomy): domain Bacteria; phylum Bacteroidota; class Bacteroidia; order Bacteroidales; family JAUNSR01; genus JAUNSR01. Next base: position 6,193 of record JBOFCW010000184.1, on the reverse strand, counting down.
CGCATCCAGATGCTGGTGGTTGGCAAAATGATATTCATTCACCTTCATTTCAGCGATCACACTGTTGGCATCCCAGCCCGTACGCGAAATCATCCAACCGAACGGAGTACCTGAAAAACGTGTCAACGGTAGATCTGAAGATGATTTTTTGCCCAGATCATAGTCCGTCCAGAGAAGCTGGAAAATTTTGCAATGATCCTCTATATTCGGTTTGTAATCAACGATTGAATTGAGATATTCATCTTTGTAATAATTTGCAGCAAGCATCGCAGGCAAGGTGTATCCTGCCGGAGATTTACGCTGGTAATTAACATCACCCGAAGGGACAACCTGGTTGTCCGGTCGACGACGATACAACAGATCATACATCACAAATTGTTGAGACGGAGAGAAAACACCCGGCGCACCCATCTTATCAAGAATCCAGGTAGCAAACATATCGTTCGAGAAACGTACGTTGAAATACGATGTTCCTTGATGGTAGTTGTGTGAAGGATAGAAGAAGTTACGCGCTTTCACGTGTTCCGAGAAAAAACGATGAGCCGTTTGGTGATACAATTCAGGACATTCGTCATAAATCGCGATACCGGCCGAAAGCAAATCTCTCATAATCATCCATTCAGAAGAATGACCTGAAACAGCTCCTTGCTTAACCGGTGGCCAACCACATTCCATATTTTGTGCAATTCGCATAAATTCTTTGATATACGCTTTCTTATTGGATTCGCTCATCAATGGATAACACCAGTCATAAACCATAGCACCATTAGTAAGCATCAATCCCCACGCACGTGTCAGGTCGCCATGATTCTGATGCGGCAGGTCGATTGTCTGCATCTCATGAAGCATCACTTTAATCGCATTACGTCCTTTTGTCTTGTTGCCGTTCAACAGATATTCGAGCGCATCCATAAAAGCACGAACAGTAGGACCTTTTTGGCTGAAATAAAATCTGAAATCTTTTTTTGCAGGGATATCTTCCGGCTTCCAGTCTTTTTTCATCTCTTCCAATTGAGCAAGAAGTTTTTTTGCCTCCGGTCTTTTAAGTTTGGCTTTTAACGCGGGAATTTCATATTCCTGAATATAAAGGCGGGGATGTACATTTTTGGGAGGCATAGGCATGCTTACGCCATTGTATTCTCCCCATTGAGCTTTCGTTTGTGCGCTCATAACAGTTACAGCCAGAAGAGCTATAAGGGTTAGGATTTGCTTCTTCATTTATATATAAATTGATTTTTAATAGGTCAAGGTTTTGTGCCATTCATTAACAGATCATGCGTGAATTCATGTGTGATGTGCCCTGTGCGGATCATTACTTATTGAGTCCTATCGATTTGTGCAAACGGTTTCACGAAAATAGCATATAAATAAGGTATCATCCAAAAAAACAGAGAAAAAAGAGTGCCCCACAGATCTGATTTGTTAAAATCGGATCTGCGGGGCACTCTTTTTGTCAGATGCAATGGTCAGATATGATAATAATCGAACTTGTGCGGATACTCATTTCCCATCATTTTCTTGTATTCGATCGAAATCGAACGATAACGGCTCTGAGCCTGACCAACCTCCTTGATTTTCAAAAGAGAACGAAGCAAATAGGCTACTGCATCCTCGTTTAATGGGTCGGTATGAAGCATCGCATCTGCGAAACGGATCACAAGGCGGAAGTTTCCCTGATCAAAATTCGTTTTCATCTCCTGTTGCAAGACATTTTGCAACTGACATTCGACGGTGTCTTTAAATTCATCAAACAACGGATCGTTTGACGATTTCAGGAATTTACCCCGATTCAGTATCTGAGCCAATTCCTCCCGATCTGATTCGATATCCTTTTCAGAGATAATTTCGATAAACCGAAGATAATCACAGTAAAAATCCCGTTTACAATCGATTTTGAAGCAACCCTTATTGTAGATCAGTTCGATATCATCCATTTCGCTGAGTATTTTCCTCAAATGGTTGATGGTTACTCCCCGCGAATTCTTCACTTTATCTTCCGGTCTGTCGGGCCAAAGCAGGGTACTTAATTTCTGCGAATTGATTCCCTCCTCCATGCTGTGTTGAAGCGCAAGACAAAAAGTTTGTTTCCGCCTTGCGGTAAACATATAGGTGATATCGCGGTTATGACGGTCACGAACCATAAAATCACCGAAAAGATAAATCGAATTTGCCCGTTCGTCAGTAGCATAATCTGTTGCAAACGACTCCATTTCGGGTAATCCTATCTCTGTTTTGCGCCGTTTGTATCTTCGAATAATATAAAAAAGCAACAATAGAACAACCAATACGGCGACAGCTAGAATGACATACAGCGTAACCGGGTTCTTTTTTGAATTGAAATTTTCAAGATAAAGCGCCGAAACAGGCGGTGTCGTCAATGAATAAATTTTCACTTTCGACCGCACATCATCATCTCCAAACTCCTGAACGGTAGCAAAAAGACGACTTTCCTGTGCATCGTAAAACAAACGGGCATTCGTAGTTATTTTATCCGAATAGATCGGAATCGAATCACCCAATACTTCGAAAGAACCGTCTTTTATAGAGAAACGATAAAGTTGGAGATAGGAATCGGATACACTTTCCGGATAGCACAGGGTATAAAAATGATCTTCATCGAGCATCACCATGTCTTTGATGGGAACCATGTTTACACCGTTCCATTTGATTTTCCATAATTTTGTGACTTGCCGATTGTTTAGATTCAGTTTATGCAGATCATAAAAGTAGGTACGCCCCACCATCTGATCACCCGATTGATTCCCCATACCTCCGAAGATGTAGAGCGAGTTTGATTTTTTGTCATGCCCCAAAGAAGTAAAATAGCGGGGATAGATCGGATCTCCAGTAAGCTTATTCATTATATTCCAACGACTTGAATCAATACCAAACTGATAAAAATCATTACTAAAATGCATATAACCGAATCCACCGAATACGGTAAACTGATTCTTTTGTTCATCAAAATATCCGGCATGATGAAAAAGCTGTGTAGTCAACATGTCGTCACTGATCCTGCTCCAGGTATAATGCTCCAGATCAAGGCTTGCAACAGAGGCGAATTCCTGCTGGCCGTTGGGATAAAAAAGCTCATAACAATAGAGCGAATTGTCTGAGGGGTTGATGAAATTCGATCCCAGCAACATATTGACCGGGCAAGGCTTCTGAAAAGCGAAAGACGTCTGAACCTGCGAGCGGACATGATAGACCGAAATCGAATCTCTGTTGAAATAATAAACCTCTTTACGAACCGGATTATAATTGACTCCGGCAACTGACATAGAGGATGCCGAACTGCAAAATTTCCAATGATAAGAATCGTTTATCAACCATTTCGGATTGATAACATTCCCTACCACAGGCCCTTTCTTATCGTGTACCTGACTTCCTTTATTCTCACTCAGCGGGAAACAATACTCAGCCTCATTGCCGATCCTTAAATTTTTGATGGCAAAAGAGGGCACATCGATCACATAATCACTTTTACCGAAAACGATTTTGGGCGAACAAGTCTCAGGTAAAGAGATATTCGAACAATTCCACGACTGCTTATCAATCTGCAATTGAATGGAATCATTCTTTAAATCGAATAAAATATTCACTTTAAACCAGTACTTGTCACGAAGTTCATTGCGATGAATTTCAGCCGTCAGCAAACTACATTTTCCTTCTTCGTTGAGTTTAAAGAGAATACTTTCTCCCTGTCCGTCATAAAACAGATTATATACTTTGTCATTCTGCTGATCTTTCAGCCGAAGAATGAATCCGATGGGCATCTCATCGTAAAGCGACATATCGAAAGCCACATGAAAACGAGATGAAAATTCGGGTTGTTTTGCCGTAAAAACATCATACGATGTGCGATCCTTTATCGGAAGTCTGCTGCTCTGAAAAAAGAGTCCCTGCGCAGAAATCAAAAAGGTGACAAGGAGGAAAAAAATCGTAAAAAGAGGCCGAAGCATATCTTTAAAAAGAAAAGGCAAGATGTGTTTCATAAGACAAATATTTTTTCACGTAGAGTTATATCTAATAGAAAAGGATAATTAATTAACATAGCGAAGCGACTGTTTTCAACAAATAAAATCCTCTGAAAGCATACTTTAATTCCGAAAAAACAGGATGAATTCACTCCTTTATCAGGAGTATAACCAACACTCAAATTAACTCTAATAATGCATTATTTGCGAATTTACTTATTCAAAGTGATATTTATATAATTATTACAGATATATAATTCTTAAAAATTCAAACATTCATTCTTGAATCTAATTATCAAGCTTATACCGTTAAAATTGCAATTTTGATGAATGATTATTTGTATTAAATGGGTTAAAAAATACCGGGTTAATACTTTTAATTACCCGTATAATCTGTTTTTAACCCCATGTTTAACCACCTCTCCCTTACATTCGGATGCAAATGGAGAAGAAAGGGGTCAAACCCCGCCTTTTGCATTTCTCATTTTTTCATCACACTACTAATAACAGATTAATATTATGAAAAAGACATGGAGATTCAGGTCTTTTTCTGTTAACGTTATTCTTTCGGCACTATTACTCTTTTTCGGTGCCTGCAAGGATGATTCGACAGAGAATGACACGAATGGAATTGGTGAAGTCATCGGAGTGATCACAGACGATTTGGGAGAGCCGTTAACAGGAGTTACGATCTCGATCCCGGATGTCACGGAAACCGTGAGCGACGAAACAGACGGAAGCTACATTCTGAGAAATGTTCCTTTGAAAACACAAATGATCCATTATGCTAAAACCAAATACCAAACGGTGAGCATAACAGTGACGAAAAACGATTTTGATCAGAACCGGATCGCAAAAGTAGATGCAAGCCTTGAATACGCCGCTGCGAAAATTACCGGATCAATCAAAGATGCGAAAAACGGAGGCGCTCCACTCGAGGGTGTAACCGTTAGCCTGAGTGAAAATCAGAAAACTCAATCGGACGAAAACGGGATTTACCTGCTTGAAAACCTTCCGTTGGATGATTACACCGTAACCTTTACGAAAAAGGATTATGCTACCGTCGTTAAAAATGTCAGCAAGTCTGAGTTCGTAGAAGGAGAAGTAATCATCGACCTGCAAATGGGAGCGAAAGAACTACTTCCGGGTAAAACGATCGACGATCTGAAAGCAGCCGACAAATGGTATTACAACGAATACCGCGGTGGCCGGAATGCAGAAAGTTATCCTCACTGGGACTGGGCTTGTAACTACATGTGTACGCTCGATTTTCAGGGTGCATGGGAAGAACAAAACGAAGGAACCACACTTCAGATCCGCAACAGCGACAGCGACCGTAAAAACCCGGCCAATCTGGATATCTTCGATTCTTTCGTTTACGGAAGCAAGCGCATAACAGCAGACAACAGAATCATGACTCTTCAGGTTCGCACACACTCTGCCGACCCTGCCTCACCGGCTTACTTTGGTGTTCAGGTAATCGACATAACAGAAGCAGAACCGGTAGCAGTTAAAATCGGAGAAAATAAAACATACGGATCAGGTGATTACACTTCATTCGACTTTGACCTGAGTGAATACATCGGCAAAGAGGTCGTAATTGCAATCGGTATCTACCGTAAAGAAACGGGCGATTACTGGAAACAACTTGTTCTGCGTCGCATCGCTTTCGCTCCGCAGAAAGTAAACGGTTGGGGATGGTTACCGGGAACGCAGATCGCTGAACTGGACGGATGGCAAATGACGCAGGAAATGGTTAAATCCACGATGCCGCACATCAAAAATAACTTTACCGGAATCAGCCCGATCAGTGGAAACAGAGACAATTATGTAGATGCATACCGTGCTTGGCGCGGAGTAGATCATATCGCATCCGAGTGGTCGTTCATGCCATTACACAAAGACCCGGAAGTATTCCCGTCTGAAGGATATCTGATCAAAACACGCGGAGGCGGTACGGCTGTAAATACGAAAGAACCGGAATCTTACTATTATGCCAAGTTCGCGATCGCGTCTGGTAGCAATCAGTTGAGTCTGCGCACCAGAAACTTCGGCTCAAACTTCACGTATTTCAAACTGACAGCTGTCAGCGAAAGCGGCGAAGTGACTTATATGTCGCCTGCATCCAATACGGCACAGGTAGCAGAAGCTGCCGAAGACGGTTGCTGGAGATTCAAACACGACAACGGAAGCAAAGACACACCGGATGCCTATGC
>JBOFCW010000163.1:0-5961 GCA_051646395.1 Bacteroidales bacterium | reverse complement strand
CTGATGTAAAGGCAGGAGAACACCGCATTATTAAATATACGATTAAGAATGTGGGAGAGGAGAAACCCGAAGAGGGTAGCGGAAGTATCAGTATCAGCATTGATATGAGCTGCACGGTTGTGGATAAAGATGAGGTGATAAAACCGGGAGAAGATGTGATTCCCGATGAAAAACCGGATCCCGATCCGACACCGGACCCTGATCCCGATCCAAGCGAGGATATGCCGACTGTTGCGGGACAAGGGTTTGATATCACAAAACCTTTGAATATTCCGGAAAGTGGAGAGATGTCTGTTGTTGTTGATATAGCTGCATCGAAAGGGATCGCAAATTTATTTGTGGAGATTGACTCCGAAACGCTTACTGAAGATATTTTATTATCAGTCGGTCTGGCGAAAACATTTGATCTGGCTTATCCGGGTAATTTGCAGGAAGGGTTGGCAGGATTAGGTTTCCCGACGGGTGATCAGGTAATTGGAAATACTGCACTGGTGTTTGACATATCTCAGTTTATACCGCTTTTAGGTATCTATGGGGCAGGAACACATAATTTTAAAATTACGGTGGTAGATCAGGCTACTTCACCCAATACAAAACGTCAGACACTTACTTTAATCTCACATTAAGAAGTTACTATGAACAGACTTTTAAATAAATATCTGACGATCCTCTTGTTATTAACGGGGTTTGTCAGTTGCGAAAACAATAACGAATGGAGTGGAGAGGGAACACTGAAACTGAATATTGGTGTAAAAGGCGATATTCAGATGATCCCGACAAAGAGCGGGTCAAGTACGTCACTGGATGAGTCTTGCGAAATTAAGATTTATAGTTCAGAAGGGCTTATCCGTAAATATACCGGTATTGCTTCCATTCCTGCTGAGTTGCAATTAACTTCCGGTGTTTACCGGTCACAGGCAACAGCCGGCGAATCGGTTCCGGCATCCTTCTCTAAAAAATATTTTTGGGGTGAGGCGGAGTTTGAGATTCATGCCGGACAAACCACGCAGACTGATTTGGTTTGTAAAATCATGAATAGTCTGGTGAAAGTGAATTTTGATCCATCTGTTTCAAATGTGTTTTCAAGTTATGAGGTAATCGTGTCAACATCGGTAGCCTCACTTTCAATTAATCCGGAGAATCAGGATTCTGTGGCTTATTTTATGTTACCGGAGGATAATAAAAAAATAACCTGGACATTAAAAGCGATAGCGTTGAATGGAACAAAATTTGAACATACCGGGAACTTTCAGGCTGCTGCTACTACTCAATATGATCTGAATATAGCCTATAAAGCTGATCAGACACCAGAAGGAGGTGGTTCTGTAACAATAGATATCGATACAAAACCCATTGAGGTGAATGAATCGGAAATCCCGATTCATTTGGCTCCTAAAATTACAGGAGTTGGTTTTGATATCACGAAAGGGATCCAGATTGAAACCGGAAATACGAATCCGATTGCCTTTACCGTGGCAGGATCATCGGCCATTACGTCATTGCTGATTGAATCGTCTTCTTTTATAACTTGGGGATTGCCATTTAATCAAATTGATCTGGCAAAACTTTCGGCAGAAGAAAATGCGGTGCTACTTGCTGCAGGTGTTGAAGTAACCGGAAATGATAATGAGATTACCGGACAAAGTTTTAAGAAAATCACATTCAATTCTTCTTTAGTCGAAAGAATATCAACAGCCGAGGCCAGTCATCGTTTATTAATTCGTGTAGTTGATAGCAATGAAAAATCACGGGAAGTTGTAAGTGGGATTCATGTAAGTAATGCAACGGTATCGACACTCGAACCCGTTGTTGCTTCAATTTATACGAATCGGGCAGTATTGCGCGGGGAGGTAATTCGTGAATCGGAAGGTGCTTACCGTTTCCGTTATCGTCCGGTTGGCTCTGCAGACTGGCTGTTCATAGATGCTCAGCGTTCGGGTAATGCGTTGTCGGCACAGTTAAGCGGACTAACACCCGGAACTGGTTATGAATATCAGATCATGGTAGGTGATGTTGTATCCAACGTCGTAATTCGTTTCTCAACCGAGTCAGCATTGCAATTGCCGAATGCCGGATTCGAGGACTGGTCGGGATCGTCTCCGCTTCTGATTTATGGCGCAGGACAATCGATGTTCTGGGACAGCGGGAACCACGGATCGGCAACGATGAAAAAGAATGTAACAGAGCCGGACGAAACAATTAAACACGAGGGGACCAAATCGATCCGTCTGAAATCACAATTCGTTGGTTTAGGAATTATTGGAAAATTTGCTGCCGGTAACCTCTTTGTCGGCAAATATCTCAAGACAGATGGTACGGATGGTGTATTAGGCTGGGGGCGTCCGTTCGCGAGCCGTCCGAAAGCGTTACGCGGCTATATCAAATACCGCCCGGGAACAGTGGATTATTCATCTACTGATAAAATCAGCAAAGGCGAAACCGATCAGGGTATTGTGTATGTAGCATTGGGTGACTGGACAGGCGAAACAGCCGAAGGCGAACACTGGCCGGTTGTGGTGAAAACCAAATCACAACAATTCTTCGATCCGTCTGAAACGAATGCAGGTACCATTGCTTATGGCGAATATGTACTGAGTGCGAATACCGAAGGGGAAGAGATGATTGAATTTACGATTCCGCTGGATTACCGCGATACACGTAAACCGCTTTCATTGGTACTGGTTGCATCGGCAAGCCGCTATGGCGATTACTTCTCCGGAAGTTCAGGCAGTACGATGTGGTTAGATAACTTAGAATTTATATATGAATAGAATCACACAGAGAAAATTCTTCTTTTTACAAATCTTACTCCTGTATGCTTTTTGCATACAGGGGCAGGATTTTCGTCGTAATATAGAGTTCAAACAATTTGTACCGAAAGGACAATGGATTGTGGGTAGCTCGATTTCCTACTCCGAACACAATGAAAATAATTATCAGTTTCTGATTGTCGAAGGTCTCAATTCCGATGGATACACCTTTAAGGTCACACCGCTTATCTGTTATGCCTTTAAGGATAATATAGCAGGAGGGGGGCGTTTTTCTTACGGGCGAACACTGGCCAGGTTGAGTGAAACCGATATCGTGATCAATGAAGATAATAAGTTTAATGTAAGGGATATGTACAGTCTGAGTCACTCCTTTTCCGGAATGGCGATTCTTCGCAACTACATCAGTCTGGGAGACAGCCGTCGCTTTGCACTCTACTGCGAAACACAATTGCAATTCGGGAAGAGTCAGTCCAAAATTGTTACCGGATCGGGTGAGTCGCTTACCGGAACCTATAAAACCGGAACTGATTTAGGCATTGGGGTCACACCCGGTATGGTTGCTTTTATCAATAACTTCATGGCCGTTGAGCTCAATGTGGGGGTGATGGGATTCAACTTCAGTAAAGAACGTCAGGTGACTGATCAGGTCCACGTTGGCGAGCAGTCCATGAGTTCGGGTAACTTCAAAATCAATATCTTTTCACTCGGTTTAGGAATCGCATTTTACTTATAAATTTATGACGTTACAGAAATTTCAAATACGCTTCTTCGTTTCCTTGTTATTGCTTGTGGTTTCCGTGGTTTCCGTTTCGGCCGAAAGTAAAGAGACCAAAACAATGCAGACCGATACGCTCGATATTATTCGTACACGTGCGATCGGACGGTATGACCGCGGCATTACCAATTACCGCTTTATTCCGAAAAAGAAATGGGTAGGAGGGGTAACCTTTTCCTATGTCAACTATGAAAGCAGTGAGGCGAGTATGCTGTTCTCACTCCTAAAGGATTTTACATCCAATGCCCGTACGCTGAAACTCCGGCCCTATATCGGATATGCCATACGGGATAATATGATTATCGGGATGGAGTTCGGATACAATCACACGGTAGCCAATCTCGATAACATCAGTCTGAAAATCGATGATGATTTGGATTTTTCATTAAGTGGCATACGCTTCTCGGAAGATCTGTATACAATAGCAGGCTTTCACCGTTCGTATGTCGGACTGGATGCAGGCAAGCGATTCGGTTTGTTCAATGAAACCTCACTGATGTATAAAAGCGGAACCTCTTCGTTCTGCCGCACGGAAGGCGAGCAACCGAAGCGAACCGATACAGATATTCAGGAGATACATATCGGCATCAATCCCGGTGTCTCCGTTTTTATCATGCAGAACGTCAGTGCCGAGATGTCTTTCGGAGTGGTCGGCTTCAAGTACCGCAGCGAAAAGCAACGCAATGATTTGGGCGAAACGGGTTCCCGTCGCTCAAGTGGCGCAAACTTCAAAATCAATTTGTTTAATATCAATCTGGGGATAACCGTATGTATCTGATTCTTTCAAAGTTTAAACAGCAGCTGACACCTGTCGTTCTTTTTTTACTCGTTCTTTCCGGACTTCCGGGATGTATCGAAAACGATATTCCCTATCCCCGCATTCCGCTTTATATTACCGGACTGCAGGTTCGGGGTGCCTCGTCTGCACCTTATTTTGATAATGAGAAGCACGAAGTGACTCTCACTTTAGCCGACAGTGTGAATCCGCGCAAGGTATATGTGGAATCCGTTGAGGTGACAGAGCCGGCCCAGTCGACTATTCATGCCGGACAAATGCTCGATCTGACGAATCCCGTTGAGGTGAAATTATCACTTTATCAGGAATATACCTGGACCGTCAAAGCCGAACAGCATATCGATCGCCGCTTCAGTATAAAAGGGCAGGTCGGAGAGGCAACATTCAATCCCGTTCAGCGGATTGCATCCGTCAATCTGGGATCATCGTTCGATCTGAGTCATATCGAATTACTCGAACTGAAGCTGGGCCCCGAAGGCTCAACCATCAATATGAGTGAATCCCTGCCCATGCTCGAATGGAAACGTTACGGGACCTATGCCCAGACGAAAGTGATGGTCAATTACCGTGATTTTATCGTTATGGAAGAGTGGACGCTCTATGTCTTTTTATTGGAAAACAATATCTCCACCCTGCGAGCCGATGCTTTCACGGGAGTAGCCTATCTCTACGGGGCAGGAATCGAAGGAGCAGGTAACGGATTCGAATACCGTGTAACAGGTGCTGAAAACTGGTCAGCGGTTGATCCGGCTCTGATTCAGAATCAGGGCGAGAAATTTTCAACCCGTCTGGCAGGATTGCAACCCGAAACGACCTATGAGTGTCGTGCCTGTACAGACAAGGAAAAAGGAAATATTGTTAGTTTCACAACCGGAAGAAAAGTCTCACTGGCAGACGGATCGATGGACAACTGGCATAAAATAGGAAATGTCTGGAATCCGTGGGCAGATAGTGGTTCCTCATTCTGGGACACAGGAAACAAAGGAGCCTCTACCTTAGGAGAGAGTAATACCACTCCGACCAACGAAACGGCAACCGGCTCGGGACAAGCAGCCAAACTCGAGTCACGCTTTGTAGGAATCGGTTCAATCGGTAAGTTTGCAGCCGGCAACCTATTCGTAGGTGAGTTTAAACGGGTCGATGGAACCAACGGCGTACTGGATTTCGGTCGTCCGTTTACCGAAAAGCCGACACGTCTGAAAGGCAAATACAGATATACGAGTAAGCCGGTCAACTATTACGATAAGCAAATGTTCCCGCATTTGGCAAACGTACCCGATACCTGTGCCATCTACATCGCCCTTGGCGACTGGGATACACCGGTAGAGATCCGTACCAAGGCCTCCGAGCGTAAGCTTTTCGATCCGAAAGATCCGAAGATAATCGCCTACGCCGAACTCTTCAACGGAAAGACACTGAATGAGTATCAATCCTTCACGCTCGAGCTTAATTACCGCGATACAGAGCGGAAACCCCGCTACCTGATCATCGTCTGTTCAGCCAGCCGCTACGGCGACTTCTTCACAGGTGGGGCAGGAAGCACCCTCTGGATCGACAACCTCGAGCTCGAATGGGACTAAGAAATAAAATAAAAATACAGAGACCCTATCTCGTTATAG
>JBOFCW010000151.1:0-5204 GCA_051646395.1 Bacteroidales bacterium | reverse complement strand
CACCGCCGTCGATGGTCAGGTACGAGGAAAGCACCAGCTTGGTTTCTCTTGATCCCTTTTCAGTAATCGCCTTCATATAATGAAGCTTGGTTTTGCATAAATAATATTTACGTTAAAGTTATTTTAGAATATAGCAACTTAAGGCTATAAAAATGATTAGATTTTAGTATCTTTACAGAATTAGAAAAAGTTAAAAACAAAATATAATGAGTAGTGAATGGAGCTATCATACCTTAACACCGGAACAAACAAGACTGCGAGACCAGCTTTCTGCTGATTTGGCAATCAGTCCATCCATCTGTACTCTTCTGGTTCAAAGAGATATTACCACAGTAAAAGAAGCTAAGAAATTCTTCCGCCCTCAATTGTCCGACCTATATGATCCCTTTCTTATGAAAGATATGGACAAAGCCGTCGAGCGATTAAATAAAGCAATGGGACGAAAAGAAAAGATTCTCATATATGGCGATTATGATGTAGATGGTACAACAGCGGTTTCTCTTGTTTATAAATTTCTTCGTTCCTTTTATACCCAACTAGACTATTACATACCCGATCGATATGATGAAGGCTATGGAATTTCCACAAAGGGAATCGATTATGCCTGCGAAAATAATATTACACTTGTCATAGCCCTTGACTGTGGTATTAAAGCAATTGAAAAAATCAGCTATGCCAAAGAAAAAGGAATAGACTTTATAGTCTGTGACCATCACATGCCTGATGACGAACTCCCCCCTGCCATAGCCATTCTTGACCCCAAAAGAAGAGATGCAGAATATCCTTTTCCGCATTTATCGGGCTGTGGAGTTGGTTTTAAATTCATGCAGGGCTTTGCCATGAATAACGGATTAGACATCCAACAGCACCTTTTCCCTTTACTTGATCTCGTGGCCGTCAGTATCGCATCGGATATCGTTCCTATTACAGATGAAAACAGAATCCTGGCTTATCATGGTCTTAAGCAGCTCAACAACAATCCAAGCTTAGGTCTTCAGGGAATCATTGACTTATGTGGCCTACGTGACAAAGAGATCATGATTTCAGATATCGTTTTCAAAATAGGCCCGCGTATTAATGCATCCGGTAGAATGATGTGCGGTAAAGAAGCCGTAGATTTACTTACCGCCCGCGATTGGAGTGTTGCCAGAGAGAAAAGCGAAAGCATCAATCAATACAACGAGAATCGCAAAGAACTCGACAAAAAAATTACAGACGAAGCTAACGCCATTATAGCGGAACTCCAGGATTTTGAACATCAGAAATCATTGGTCATATACAATGCTGAATGGCATAAAGGCGTGATCGGCATCGTAGCCTCCCGTCTGACCGAATTATATTACCGACCAGTAGTAGTTTTGACTTTATCAAATGGATTAGCTACCGGATCTGCCCGTTCTGTACAGGGATTTGATGTATATAGAGCCATTGAATCTTGTCGGGATATCATCGAAAACTTCGGAGGACATACTTTCGCGGCAGGACTTTCTTTGAAGGTTGAAAATATTGAAGAATTCAAGCGTCGTTTCGAAGCATTCGTTTCTGAAAACATTCTACCAGACCAAACTGTTCCTCAAAATGAGATTGACCTGACCATTGATTTCAAGGATATCACGCCCAAATTTTTCAGATGGCTTAAACAGCTCAATCCGTTCGGTCCGGGCAACCCAAAACCGATATTCTGTACGCATCGCGTTTACGATTTTGGAACGAGCAGACTGGTAGGGCGAGAACAGGAGCATCTTAAACTGGAACTTGTTGATGGAAACTCGGAAAATATCATGAATGGAATCGCATTTGGCATGCACGCACATAATGAATATATCAAGGGGTTGAATCCTTTCGACATCTGTTATACAATCGAGGAAAACACGTATAATGGTAATTCTTCTATTCAGTTACAGATAAAAGACATCAAACCATCTGAAGAAAATCCTAACTTTGCAAACTAATTAAAAAGAGCAAAGATAAGTGGCAACAATGCACGACATATTAAAAAAATATTGGGGATATGATCAATTCAGACCTTTACAGGAAGAGATCATATCCTCTATTCTTGCCCGGAAAGACACCTTGGGACTCATGCCTACCGGAGGTGGAAAATCAATCACATTTCAGGTTCCGGCACTCATGCAAGAAGGAGTTTGCATCGTAGTCACCCCTCTGATTGCGTTGATGAAAGATCAAAAAGACAACCTGAAAGCTCGTGGTATCAAGGCCACTGCTGTTTATTCCGGCATGAGTCGTCAGGAAATTATTATTGCTCTTGAGAATTGTATTTATGGAGATTATAAGTTTCTGTATGTCTCGCCCGAGCGATTGACCACAGAGCTCTTTCAAGCAAAATTAAAAGCGATGAAAGTCAGCATGCTTGTAGTCGACGAATCGCACTGCATCTCTCAGTGGGGATACGACTTTCGTCCCTCTTATTTACGAATTGCTGAAATAAGAGAATTATTACCCGACGTTCCTGTTTTAGCCTTAACCGCCACTGCAACTCCCGAAGTCGTAAAAGACATTCAACAAAAGCTGGGATTCAAAAAAGAAAATCTCTTCCAGAAGAGTTTCGATCGCTCCAATCTTTCCTATGTAGTCAGAAATACAGGGGACAAGATGCTCGAATTAAAAAAAATCCTTTCGAAAGTACCCGGAACAGCAATCGTATATGTAAGGAGTCGCAAAAGAACAAAGGAAATTTCAGATGCGCTGAACCAAGCCGGTTTCTCTAGCGATTATTATCATGCAGGTCTTTCGCACGAATTAAAAGAAAAAAAACAAGAAGCCTGGAAAAACGATGATTGCCGGATTATCGTTTCAACAAATGCTTTCGGCATGGGAATTGACAAACCGAATGTAAGAATCGTAATACACATGGATCTGCCAAACTCTCCGGAAGAATATTTCCAGGAAGCCGGACGTGCAGGACGAGATGAAAAAACCGCTTATGCGGTTATTCTTTATGCAAATGCAGATCAGGCGAAACTAAAAAAGAGAATAACAGATGCATTCCCCGAAAGAGAATTTATCCGGGATGTATACCATGCCCTGGGCAATTTTTTTCAAATTGCAGAGGGTGCAGGATTTGAGGCTGTATTTGACTTTGAACCAACTCGCTTCTGTAGCGCGTATAAATTCCCTTCTATTCAGGTTCATCACGCATTAAACCTTTTACAACAATCGGGTTATATCGCATATGACCCCGAAGCTGATTCTGCATCCAGACTGATATTTACCATAACCAGAGATGAACTTTACAAGCTTAAAGAATTCGATGTTAAAACAACATCTTTAATCAATGTAATTCTCAGATCCTACACCGGACTTTTTGCCGATTATGTTTTCATCAGGGAGGAACTGCTCATGCAACGTACTAATCTTTCCAGGCAGGATATTTATGAACGGCTTGTCATGCTGACCAGACAACATATATTACATTATGTTCCCGGAAAAAAAGGCCCAATAATAGTTTTTACTCAATCAAGGCAAGATGCTCAAAGAATCGTCATTCCAAAAACGGTTTATGAGGATATGAAAAAACGGTATTCCAACCGGATTGATAGCATGATTGAATATGCTACTAGTCAGGAAAATTGCAGAACACGTATCCTTCTACGATATTTTGGCGAAAAAAGTTACATCGACTGTGAAAGATGTGATATATGCCTGAGCAAAAAAGAAGGAAGACTTACGAATGCTATATTTAAAAAAGTTGAACATGAGATCCGTACCTCTTTATCCGAATCAGAGGCCACAATTGATGAATTAATTGCAAAAATTAATTTTCCAGAAAAACATATCATCGAAACACTTCGCTTTTTACTAGATGAAGGATATATAAAAAAAGAACACGAACAGCTTATGCTGAAACGATGAATAAATTGACCATTTAAGGGTTGTGTATTATGATTAAAGGTATTTTTTACATTTTGCTATTTCTTTTTCTTGGAGAAACAGCCGCGTATTTAATGAATGGGGCTATCCCTGGTAGTGTGATCGGAATGGTGTTATTATTCCTTTCTTTAAAACTCAAAGTCGTAAATCCTGAAGATGTTCGGGGCGTTGCCTACTGGCTAACTAAAAACATGGCGCTTTTTTTCGTGCCAGCATCCATTGGCATAATGTCTGCCTGGGATCTTATTTCAGCCCACTGGTTTGCGTTGACAATTGTCGCTGTTGTCACGACAATTTTAGTTGTTGCCGTAGTGGCAATGATTCAGGAACATGCTGGCAAAAAATCCAGCACTTGAATTATAATAAAGCATCATCTCAACACTACTCACCTAAAGTTGAGATACCTAACCGAAATTATATAAATGGCGCATTTATACATTAATGCCAAAAATTAAACTATATATAAATGAAAGAAATACTTTGGGGAAATGCCCCTTTTTTCCTGTCACTTGTCACGGGAAGTTATTTGCTTGGAATTTTGATCTATCGCAAAAGTAAATTTGCGTTACTCCATCCGGTCATTGTAAGTATGATCGTAATTATTCTATTCCTGCACTTTTTCCATATTCCATACGAATCTTTTCTTGCAGGCAGTCAATTGATCAATTTCATGCTCGGACCAGCGGTAGTGGCATTAGGCGTATTGCTTTACGATCAACTAACATATATTAAAGGAAATATTATTTCTATGTTAACAGCAATTAGTATAGGAAGTGTCGTCGGTGTAACCAGTGTGATTCTCATTGGTAAACTAATGGGATTGGATGCATCCCTGATTCACTCTCTGGAACCGAAATCCGTAACCACTCCAATCGCCATGGGATTATCCTTGTCCTTGGGAGGAAACCCGTCACTTACAGCTGTAACAGTCGTGTTATGCGGAATTATCGGGGCCATAGCCGGCCCTCTGGTTCATAAGCTATTACATATAAAAAGCCCGATAGCAAAAGGTTTATCCATGGGCGCTGCTGCTCATGGACTTGGTACAGCTAAAGCCATGGAAATAGGAGCTCTTGAAGGAGCTATTAGCGGCCTGTCTATCGGATTGATGGGAATTATGACATCCATTGCAATTCCCGTAGTTCATTGGCTTCTCGGGTAAAACGAACAAAAGCCGGCTCAATTTGAGCCGGCTTTTTATTTGTTCCAGAATAACTCAGACATAGGAGTCATCTTGAGTAGTCAGATTTTTTTAAAGTGCAACACCAGTAGAAACCACTTCGATCCGATTACCAGAAGAAAGGATTTGTTTT
>JBOFCW010000128.1:0-10009 GCA_051646395.1 Bacteroidales bacterium | reverse complement strand
AGCCGCATCTGGTAGACGAAAACGGTACTCCGTGGTTACCACGAAATGCTTCGTCGGCACGAATGGGTGAGACTGTTACATTGAGATGGGGATTGGCCAATTCGAATAACTGGATATCAGCTCGCGTAATGAGCAAGTTGTCCCCTTATTCTTTTGTGCGGCTGTTGCATTCTTTCGGTGTTAGAAACCATATTGATCCGGTTATTTCGCTTTGTCTCGGACCATCTGAGGTTTCTGTCGAGGAGATGGTTACCGGTTATTCAGCCTTTCCGAATAAGGGGATTCGTATCGATCCGTTGTATGTTACTCGTATTGAAGATAACAATGGTAATGTGATTGCTGAGTTTACACCACAGATGCATGAGGTATTCAGTGAATCGACTTACTTTAAAATGCTTCCGATGCTTCGTGATGTTGTGGATGTAGGAACCGGCGGACGCGTGAGACGCATTTACGGAATAAATGCTCCGATGGGTGGAAAAACAGGTACGACCAACAATAATTCCGATGGTTGGTTTATGGCATTCACGCCGTCGTTGGTTACAGGTACATGGGTTGGCGGCGAAGAACGTGCCATTCGATTCGACAACATGGCTCAGGGTCAGGGAGCCAGCATGGCGCTTCCGATCTACGGGGAATTTATGAAAAAAGTTTATGCTGATAAGTCACTCCCTTATTCGCAACAAGAAGAGTTCGATATGACAAATGAGACGGATCCTTGTGCCAGAGATAACTCTTATGGTTCAGGTGAAGTGCTACAGCAACAGGAGATTATCGAAGGTATCTTTGATTGATTTTTTTGATTTTATGAGATAAACGAGGGCAATCGGTAATTTTTCCGGTTGCCCTCGTTCTGTTTGAAAATATCAATCCGGATTTTTTCTGATATCCGTTTTGTTGGGATTAGTCAAGTCTGCGCCATTTACTGCTTAAAATGCAAATCGTTCTGTAATTATATTTCCCGGTTGAGAGTCATGAAAAAAGCCCGACAAATTCTGTCGGGCTTCCTATTCATATCAAATTGTTTTTCAAATTCAATTTCGGTCGTAGTTTTTTGTAAGTCTTACTGCGAAGAAAATTGTCTATGGCTTCGACATGTTTGAGATGATGCAGGTCTGTTGCCATAAAATCGATATAGCCTTTTTCCAGCATCCATTGGCTTAACTCTTCGATCTGTTTACCGTAGCATCCGGCAAGCGATAAGATGTTCACCTGAAAAGCACATTCTGAATCGTGCAGGTGAGAATATATCTTTTTGTTGCCATGATAATACGAATAGCGTTCGGGATGAGCCAGAATGGGTTTGAATCCTTTCAATTTTAAATCGAAAATCAACTCATCCAGATTCCACAATGGCTGAATGAATGAATTTTCGATCAGGATATATCCATTGCCCAAGGGGCGAAGCTGATTCGAATTTTTGAGCCGGATAAATCCTTCGTCCATTCGGTATTCGAATGAATAATGAAGATCGATTGAGATTTCCTTTTCCTGTATTACATTCTTAAGCTCCCGATACACAGGTTCTATATTTTCCGGAGAGTTTTCGAATACTTCATCCGTACGATGGGGAGTTGCGATTATTTTGTTTATTCCCCATTCCTTCATCTTTGATATCAGCAATACGGAGGTTTCTAAATCGGGAGATCCGTCATCGACACCCGGAATAATATGGCAGTGTATGTCTGTCTGAAAAGGAAGAGGTAGCATTTCAGCCTCTTTTTTCTTAAATAAAAAATCAAACATAATATCTTCCTTCTTACATTTCTTAATTCATTTCCGGGAAAGCGTTCCAAAACTTACGGTCGCAGAAATGATTATCGTTTGTCATACATCTGTTTATAATAATTCTGATATTCATCGCCCGTCACGGCTTCAACCCAATCCTGATTTTGGAGGTACCATTCGATGGTTTTAACGATGCCTTGTTCAAATGATGTTTCCGGAGACCATCCGATCTCTTGCGTAATGAAACTTGGATCGATTGCATAACGCTGGTCATGACCTAATCTGTCTGCGACATAAGTGATGAGTGAGTTGTTGATCCACTCGGTACTTATTTCTCCGTTTTCAAGTAGCTCGCATTTTTTCAAAGCTTTTCTATAGGATGGTTTTTCATCCATCAAGCGTTTGATCGTAGCAATGGTCAGTTTTACGATTTCGATGTTTTGTTTTTCGTTGTGACCTCCAACATTATAAACCTCACCAGACTTGCCACGGCGAATCACCATGTCGATCGCTTTGCAGTGATCTTCCACATAAAGCCAATCGCGGACATTCGATCCATCGCCGTATACAGGAAGTTGTTTTCCTTCGAGGATGTTCCGGATGATCAGCGGAATCAGTTTTTCCGGAAAGTGATAGGGTCCGTAGTTGTTGGAACAACGAGTAATCGAAGTAGGCATTTTATAAGTCTCAGCATATGCCTTTACGAACATATCAGCGCTAGCTTTCGATGCGCTATAGGGTGAACGCGGATCCAGAGGAGTTTCTTCAGTGAAATAACCTTCACTACCCAGGCTGCCGTATACTTCATCAGTAGATACCTGATGAAAGCGTACACCTTGTTTCCAGATCGGGTATCCTTTCTCGTCCTTGCCGCTACTCCAGAATTTCTTCGCGGTGTCTAGCAGATTTTGTGTCCCTAATATATTTGTTTCAAGAAATAATTGCGGATTTTCGATACTTCGGTCAACATGACTTTCTGCAGCAAAATTTACTACATAATGGATGTTAGACTGTGTGAAAAGATCTGCCAGTAATTCTTTATCACAGATATCCCCTTTGATGAAAATGCACCGGTCATCATCAATATCGTCCGCTATCGTTCCCAAGTATCCCGCATAAGTCAGAGCATCTAAAACGACGATGCGGATATCGTCGTAATGCTGAAGCATATATTTAACAAAGTTCGCTCCGATAAAGCCGGCACCACCGGTCACCAGATAAGTTGTTTCATTCATTTTGATTATTTTATAAGATCAATAATGTATTTTCCGTATTCCGTTTTTTCAAGTGATTTTCCCAATGAGATCAATTGTTTGTCGTTGATCCATCCATTTCTCCAGGCTATCTCTTCGATACAGGCAATATAGAATCCCTGTCGGTTTTGAATAGTGGCTACGAAGTTCGATGCCTCAAGAAGGCTGTCGCAATTTCCTGTGTCAAGCCATGCGAAACCACGACCGAAAAGCTGAACGCTTAAACTTCCTTCCTCCAGATAAAGGCGGTTCAGGTCGGTGATCTCGAGTTCACCTCTGACAGATGGTTTGATGCTTTTTGCTTTTTCGACTACCGTATTATCATAAAAATATAGTCCGGGAACGGCATAGTTTGATTTCGGATTCTCGGGTTTTTCTTCCAGTCCGATAACCAGATTCTGTTCATCAAATTCTACCACTCCATATGCACGGGGGTCTTTTACATAATATCCGAAGATACAAGCTCCTTGCTTTTGCTCCGCAGCTTTATTGAGCATTCGCGAGAACCCCTGGCCATAAAACATATTGTCTCCAAGGATCAAGCATGCAGAATCTCCGTCAAGGAAATCTTCGCCCAGCAAAAACGCTTCAGCAAGTCCATTGGGTTTTTCCTGAACCTGATATTCGAAACGCATGCCAAGCCTGCTTCCATCTTCCAGCAATTGTTGAAACATCGGTAGGTCGCGCGGGGTCGAAATGATCAGTACTTCACGGATTCCGGCAAGCATCAGGGTCGATAAAGGATAGTATATCATCGGTTTATCATATACCGGCATGATTTGTTTTGAAATCGCTTTAGATAAAGGATAAAGTCTTGTAGCACTTCCTCCGGCAAGGATTATTCCTTTCATATTATATGACGTTTGGATTTTTTTGAAACCTATATTGAATTTACGAGATGAAGGTAACTATAAAAAATGAGAATTATCCATCAATATACATTAATCAGGATGAATCTCATCAAAAAAAAAGATTCTTTAAAATGAGATACCTGATTTGCGGAATTTAATTCAAAACAAAGTAATAGTATAACAAACGAAACTCAAATGCTTGCGTAAAGTTGTCTTTGTATTGTGTTTTGTGACTATATCTATAAAATATTTGGGTAATTTGATGAAATAAGAACAAAATTTAGTTATGTTTGTTGCTTTAAATATGGCATTATTTATTTTGCTGTATTTAAATAAAAGAGAGTTTTTTTTGAATTTAATTATTTAGGTTTTCTTTAGAATCGCAACTATGAACAACAAGCTATTAATTCGCGATCTGACTTTACGTGATGGTCAGCAGTCTCTTTTCGCAACCCGTCTTTCACAAGAGCAAATAGACCGGGTTTTACCTTATTATAAAGATGCTCATTTTTATGCCATGGAAGTATGGGGTGGAGCAGTGCCTGATTCAATCATGCGCTATTTGAATGAGGATCCGTGGGAACGTTTGCAGAAGATACATGAGCAAGTCGGAGATGTGTCATTGCTTACAGCCCTTTCACGCGGGAGAAATCTTTTTGGGTATGCGCCTTATCCGGATGACGTAATTGACGGTTTTTGTAGACTTGCGATCGGATCCGGTTTGAATGTGATGCGTATTTTTGACGCGCTGAATGACATTGATAATGTCAAATCGACCATTACTTCGGTTAAGAAATACGGAGGCATTGCCGACTGTGCAGTATGTTATACGGTAGATCCGCATTTTACAACCAAAGAGAGAGCTATGGCGATGCTGAAAGGAAAACCTCTGCCAAAAGCGGTCTTTACAGATGAGTATTTTATCAATAAAGTCAAACAGCTTGAAAAGTTGGGTGCTGACATGATTTCTCTGAAGGATATGGCCGGTTTGGTAACTCCATCACGTGCAGGACGTTTGATCAGAGCGATGAAGGAAAACACGAAAATTCCGGTTGATTTCCATACTCATTGTACACCGGGTTATGGTTTAGCTTCAGTTTTCATGGCTATTGTCAATGGAGTTGATATTGTCGATACTAATATCTGGTATTTCTCTGGTGGGCCGGCCGCTCCGGCAATCGAATTGGTAGACTTGTTTTGTAAAAAAGCAGGTATCGCAATGGATGTCGACATGACAGCAGTTCGGAAAATCAACGAAAAGCTTCTTGAAATCAGAAAAGAACTGGCAGACTTTGATGCGGTTCCTCAGATACAGAAACCATTTGATTACGACCACGTACCGGCTGAAATCGACACATTGATGCAACAGGCTTTGGATGCCGCGAAAAAAGACAAAGAGGATGAACTGCTGGCGATATGCAGAAAAATTGAAGATTATTACGGATATCCACAGCCGAATGAAATTGTAAGAGAAGCCGAGATTCCGGGCGGAATGTACTCCAATATGCTGGCTCAGTTGAAGGCGGTGAAATCGGAAGAGATCCTGGATGATGCAATGAAGTTGATTCCACGGGTTCGTTTGGATGCCGGTTTGCCTCCATTGGTAACTCCTACCAGTCAGATTGTCGGTGCTCAGGCAGTTTCATGCGCATTGAGTCTGCATAAAGGCAAAGATATGTATGCTGTTGTATCAAAGAATTTCGAAGATTTGGTAAAAGGTCAGTACGGGCATACTCCGGTGGCGATTTCTCCGGCATTTAGAAAACAGATAACAGGCAATGAGAAAGAAATTGCTTACGATATGGCTCAATACAAGGAACAACCGAACCCGACTCTTGAAGAATTCGGAGGTGTTGCTCTGGTTCAGAACGAAGAGGAAAAACTGTTGTTGGAACTTTTCCCGAATGTGGCGAAAGACTTTTTGATGAAACTGCGTAAAAGTGAATACGAAGCTAAAAAAGCAGTAGAAAATCAACAAAACAAAGAGGTTGCCAAGACACAGGAAAAACCTCAGGCTACTCATATGCCGTTTATCGGTGAAACAGTGGTGGCTCCGTTACCAGGTAAGGTACTTTCTATAAATGTAAAACCGGGTGATGTTGTAAAAGCCGGTCAGACTTTGTTGGTATTGGAAGCGATGAAAATGGAAAATGACATTCGGAGCCTGTATGGCGGTACGATTCGTCAGGTTCTTGTAAAACCGGAAGAGTGTGTTACAGGGGAATGCGTTTTGTTGGAAATGGAACCAGCTTGATACTATCGGGCAACTAGATATAAAAACCGAAAAAATACAAGTACAGCGATGTGCTTGTATTTTTTTCGGTTTTTATTTTATGATGTTTTAAAAGTTCTGTTTTGATTCTCAGTTAAAGTACAGATTCATCCTGATTATACAGAACGTTTGTTTCTGAGAGCTTTTTTCTTTTTATAATCCGCTTTCATTTTAGCAGAGGCCGAACCATGTGTCCCTTTTGCATAGGTTGATTTTTTTGCCTTTGTTTTTATTCTCTTTTCATCGGAAATAGTTTCCTCTTTGCCTTTTTTGAAAGTCATGCCTCCTTCGGCAATAATTTTGTGAATATCCATAATCAATTATATTTCTTGCAAAAGTAATTGATTTTTGATTTTAGTTGATACTTTGGTTTTTAATGATTGATAAAATAAAAGCCGTAATCTACCCGATTACGGCTTTTATTATGAAAATATGATCAATTAGATTACACCCTGATCCATCATTGCTTTGGCAACTTTCATGAATCCGGCAATATTTGCACCCTTCATGTAATTGATATAGCCATCGTTTTCTTTGCCATACTGCATACATTGAGCATGAATCTCATTCATGATTTGTTTCAGTTTTTCATCTACTTCTGCTTCTGTCCAGTTCAGATGCATGGCGTTTTGTGTCATTTCAAGACCTGAAGTAGCAACTCCGCCGGCATTGACTGCTTTTCCCGGACCATAAAGAATGCGGTGTTCGATAAAGGCATCGATAGCTTCTGGTGTACAACCCATATTTGAAACTTCACCAACACATATCACGCCGTTGTCTATCAGCATTCTGGCATCTTTGCCATTCAGTTCGTTTTGTGTGGCACAAGGCAACGCAATGTCTACTTTCTGTTCCCATGGCCGGCGACCCGGAAAGAATTCAACACCATATTTTGCCGCATAGGGCTCAACGATATCCTCTCCGGATGATCTGAGCTCCAGGAGATAATCGATTTTTTCACCGCAGATTCCGTTCGGGTCGTAAATATATCCGTCAGGTCCGGAAATCGTAACAACTTTGCCTCCCAATTCGGTCGCTTTGATAATCGCTCCCCAGGCAACGTTGCCAAAACCGGATACGGCAATGGTTTTACCTTTTAAATCGCTTCCTTTCGTTCCCAGCATATCGGCTACAAAATAAAGCGCGCCGAAACCGGTCGCTTCAGGTCGTATCTTGGAACCGCCATATTCTAATCCCTTGCCGGTGAAAGTACCTGTATTTTCGCGAGCCAGTTTTTTGTACATTCCGTACATATAGCCTACTTCGCGGCCACCAACACCGATATCACCGGCCGGAACATCGCGATCAGGGCCCAGGTTTCGCCAAAGTTCAAGCATGAATGCCTGGCAGAAACGCATGATTTCGCCATCTGATTTACCTCTCGGGTTAAAGTCGGATCCACCTTTACCTCCACCCATTGGCAAAGTAGTCAATGCGTTTTTAAATGTTTGTTCAAAGCCCAGAAACTTAAGGATGGATAAATTCACCGATGCATGGAAACGGATACCGCCTTTATACGGTCCGATCGCATTGTTAAATTGTACCCGATATCCCAGATTGGTTTGTACCTGACCCCGGTCATCGACCCAAGTTACTCGAAACGTAAAGATACGATCCGGTTCGACAAGGCGTTCAATGATACGAGCCCGTTCAAATTCCGGGTGTTCATTATATATGTCTTGAATAGATAGTAGAACCTCTTTCACTGCCTGTAGATACTCTGATTCTCCCGGGTGTTTAGCTTCAAGAGAAGCCATGATTTGTTCAATATTCATAACATTGTTTTTTTATAAATGTGTATCTTGCAAAATTAAAAATTTAAAGCAATATGCCATCTTTTTACAAATAAATTTTCAAATAAAATTTGGCAATTTGATAGGAGATATAGTTGTTTATGTCAAAAAATAATCCTCTTTTCACGCATTTGTATTCAAGAGATACCTCTTTTGCTAACTTAATGCAAGCGCGTATTTATAATGTGTTGCTAATTGCAAGTAAGTATGATGCGTTTATGCTTGAAGATGATGGTCGTGTAGATGAACGTATTTTTTTCGAATATGTTCAGTTGAATCTGCGATATCCACCCCGATTCACGCAGGTAACGAATGAAAAAGAAGCTCTTGAAGAGTTAAGTACCAAGAGGTATGATCTTGTCATCGCGATGCCAACGAGCGAAAATCACGAGATATTCGGCTTGGCAAAAACCATCAAGCAAATCGATCCGTTATTGCCTTTTGTCGTATTAACTCCTTTTTCAAGGAAGATTTATGAAAAGCTTGGAGGTGAAGATCTGAGTTATATCGATTACATTTTCAGTTGGTTGGGTAATACGGATCTTTTGCTGGCTATTATCAAATTGATCGAAGACAAGATGAATGTTGAACAAGATGTTGAAACAGCAGGAGTACAGGTGATTCTTCTCGTTGAAGATTCCATTCGTTTCTATTCCTCAATACTTCCGCATTTGTACAAGTTTGTCTTGAAGCAATCACAGATTTTTGCTACTGAAGCGCTGAACGAACATCAGCGGATGTTGCGTATGCGTGGTCGTCCGAAAATTTTACTGGCACGAAATTTTGAAGAAGCTACCGCAATCTATGAAAAGTATAAGAATAACATGCTCGGGATTATTTCTGATGTTAGTTTCCGGCAAAATGAAACGATGAATCGTAAAGCCGGAATTGAGTTTTGCCAGTATGTTAGAAACTACGATGAATTTTTGCCGATCATCATGCAATCGACAGAAACGGAGAATAGTTATGATGCGGCCCGGCTAAACGCTTGTTTCCTGGATAAACAATCGCGCAAATTGCCGGTAGATTTACGCAATACGATTATGCGGAATTTTGGTTTCGGAGCTTTCGTTTTTATCAATCCCGAAACAGGGCAGGAAATTGCATCGGTGCATAATCTGAAGGAACTTCAGGATATTATTTTTACAATACCAGACGCATCGCTCTATTATCACGGTTCGCGTAATCATATTTCACGATGGCTATACTCAAGGGCAATGTTCCCGCTTGCAGAATTTCTCAGACAACAACGATTCGGAGATAATTATGATGCCGAGGAAGTACGCCAGCTGATCTTCGATTCGATCGTACAATACCGGAAAATGAAAAACAGGGGAGTGGTAGCCGAATTCAGACGTGGACAATTTGACCGTTATTCGAACTTCGCCAGAATCGGTGAGGGATCTCTCGGAGGAAAAGGAAGGGGACTGGCTTTCATCGACTCTCTGATCAAACACAATCCGGTGCTCGAAGAATATGATAATGCCTCGGTTACCATTCCGAAAACGCTTGTTTTGTGTACCGATCTCTTCGATGACTTTATGGATACGAATAATCTTTTCCAGGTAGGTCTTTCCGATTTGCCTGATGAAGATATCTTGCGTTATTTTCTGAAAGGAAAACTCAAAAGAGATCTGATACCTGATTTTCTGGCTTTCTTTGATGTTGTGAAAGCCCCGATTGCCATCCGTTCATCCAGTTTGCTTGAAGATTCACATTATCAGCCATTTGCGGGTATTTATTCAACCTATATGATTCCATATCTTGAAGATAAATATGAAATGCTCCGATTGGTAAGCGATGCGATCAAAGCGGTTTATGCTTCTGTTTTTTATAAAGGAAGCAAAGCTTATATGGCAGCAACGAGCAATGTGATCGATCAGGAAAAAATGGCTATCATCCTGCAGGAGGTAGTAGGCACCCAGTATAATGATCATTATTATCCCTCTTTTTCCGGAGTGGCACGGTCGTTGAATTATTATCCGATTCACAATGAAAAAGCAGAAGAGGGTATCGCGAATATTGCCATCGGATTGGGAAAATATATCGTCGACGGAGGGGTTACCTTACGTTTTTCGCCGGCGTGGCCTAACAACGTATTGCAGACCAGCA